>JBCDFK010000155.1:0-5754 GCA_039178065.1 Pseudomonadota bacterium
ACGCTTGCATATCTTGGTTATCTGAAAGGCCACGAAACCGTGGCAGATGCGATTGCAAACCCAGATCTATCGCAACTCATCACAGATTTAATGACAGCCGAAATCATTCCAATTCTCGACATGCCAAAGGAAGTTGATCTTTACGCCTATCGTGATGCGCTAATTGAGAGATTTCAGAATAAATCGCTCAAACACCGCACTTGGCAAATTGCGATGGACGGTTCGCAAAAGCTTCCGCAGCGCCTGCTAGATAGCGTTCGGGAGCGCATAAAACGAGGTGAGCCCTACACTTGCCTCGCGCAAGGCATTGCAGGCTGGATGCGTTATGCAACCGGAATCGATCTAAATGGTAACCCAATTGATGTTCGGGATCCGATGCGTGAAAAATTGAAGTCGATCGGAGAACAATACCTGGACGATCCGGGACAGCTTGTGTCGGCTTTCACCCAAATTGAGGCGATATTTGGTGCAGATCTATCGGTGGACACGGCTTTTAGACAACAGGTCTTGGCTGCTTACAAATATCATTTCGCGTGAGTGATGGGCGAGAACTTCGCATCCCTAACTAAACATTAACCAGTTCAATTCGTCCTTTTTTATTCATTGGTCATTAAGGATGGTGAGTTGGTGCGTATGGTCGCGCCATTGATCCCTTTGTTTTGCGTTGGTCACTCATGCGTTTCAAAATTTTTGCCGGCCTTGCGCTTGCCAGCTCGTTTTTGTCAGCTTGTACGTCGTCTACAACGAGCGATGTGCTCTCTCTAAAGCCTTCAAAAGAAGTAGTTAGCTCGATTGGCACACCAGTTCCGAACGCAGATATCAGCGCGTCAATGGATCCTGAGATATTAAACCCGTACCCCGGTCCACTAGCAAACCAGACAGAACTCAACGTTCCGGCGCCGATTGCAAGCACCCGACCGGTGCAGGTGGCTTCGATTAGGCCGCAAAATCCAGCACGATCAAGCAGCCGGTCTTCCAAGCAAAAGATCTACAACCAAAAATTCCGCGATGCGAAGCCGATCAATTTTGGCCGTGCTTCGCCAGTGCATTTCAAAGTGCATGGCGTAGATGTTTCACACTGGCAGGGAAAGATTGATTGGAAGAAACTGCGCACCCAGGGTGCCAATTTTGCGTTCATTAAGTCCACTGATGGTGGTGATCATCTAGATCCGAACTTTAAGACCAATTGGAAGGCGGCAAAGGCAGCAGGCGTTAAGCGCGGCGCGTATCACTTTATGTACTGGTGCCGATCAGGCGAAGCCCAAGCCAAATGGTTCATTCGCAATGTGCCAAAGGAGAAGGGCGCTTTGCCACCCGTTATTGATGCGGAGTGGAACCATCAAAGCAAAACCTGCAGCAAAAAACCGTCTCCCAAACTGGTGCGTGCTCGCATGAAGGTGTTCATGGATGTTGTTGAGCGCCACTATGGTCAAAGGCCAATCATCTATACGGCACCGGACTTTTATGAAGACAATCTCCAAGGTCACTTTAAAGACTACCCATTTTGGCTTCGTTCCGTGGCAGCACACCCTAAAAAGCGCTATCCGAACCGCGATTTTCTGTTCTGGCAGTACTCTGGCACTGGACTGTCGCGCGGACACCCAACTAAAATCGATTTGAATGTATTCAATGGTTCAGAATCGGCTTGGCACAAATGGGTCGCAAGAGAAGCGCTTTAAAACCACTCTATGTTGTCGAGCATTGGCAGCTTGTTGAACCTGATGCAGGTCGTCAGCATCTGATCAATAACGGATTTGATATTCGCGTGGTTGAACCGTGGAGAGGCGAAGCATTACCGCAAATCACGGGCGAAGAGGCCGGTGTGATGATTATGGGTGGCCCCCAGATGATTACCGAGGCAGATGCCAACCATCACCCATATTTGCTTGATGAATTGCACTTTATAGAACAGATCATGGCGAAAAATGTGCCTCTACTGGGTGTCTGTCTGGGTAGCCAGATGATCGCAAAAGTTTTGGGCGCAAAAGTCGGCTATCACCCAAATGATCATATGGCGATGGGGTTCTATCCCCTAAAAGCCACGACTTCCGACCAGGCGCTGAATTTAAGTGATGGTATGATGGTACTCAATGGCAATGCGCAAGGATGGGATATGCCTTCCGGCGTTGAGCCGCTCGCGACGAGTTCTGAAGGAAATCCGTTTGAAAACCAGGCTTTTAGGACCGATAAAACACTAGCCTTGCAGTTTCACCCGGAAGTGACACGCAATATTTTATTGCAATGGCAGTCGGATTTCAGCTCGTCATTTGGGCGTATTGGGACGCAAAGCAAGGCCCAGCTCGATGAGGGTTTTGTGGCCTATGATGCGAATTTGAAGGCTTGGTATAGATGTGTGTTGGATGAATGGTTTGGCGACTAAACCCACCGCGCCACATAGGCCACGGTCTCCGGGTCAAACCAATTGCGTGAGAACTCCTCCACCGTATCGGCATTGCCCCAAGACACACGTTCCACATATCCAAGCGGCATGCCTGGCTTGAAGTGGCTGTCCGATGGAGCGAATTCAGGGCAGGGTGCTGCACTCACCTTATCTTCCACACGTGCGATCCAAAAGTTCAAATTTTCTTTGTAGAACAGATGCATAGCTTCAGGCATTGATTCAATTTCTAAACTCTCTATGTGCCGTGCATCAAACCATATTTCCTCTACAGCCGCGGGAACCTTACCCAAATGACGTAATCGTCGAACGCGCCAAGCATGCGTGGATGTACCATCGCCGAAGGTCGGTAGAAATTCAGGATTGGGCAGTTTATCCAACGATAATATTTGCGCGGTTGGCAGACCCGCACCGCTTTGCAGCTCTAGATGAAGAAACTCATAGATGGAACCGGTTTTGGCGCGCTTGCGCACATAGGTGCCCGAACCTTGTATACGCTCGAGCAATTGTTTCTTTTCCAGATCCGCAAGCGCCTTGCGCAGCGTACCAATTGCAACGTTGAGCTGTGCGGCCAAATCCACTTCGGTTGGCAAGCGCGATCCGTCGGGCCATATGCCAGCGGCAATCTCGCGCGCAAGAAGCTCTGATATCTGCATATAAAGCGGTAGAGCGCCGCCACGTGGTTGTTTCTCAGTCAATATTCCCCACCCATTTTGCCCTATATTAGAGATGGTAATTAACACTGTCACCAACTCAATTCATTCACTATTGATACACATTGCTTAGCGTGTTATGCAGACCAAAGAAATGCCGCGGCTGAGTCCGCAAATGAACCGATCTTGGAGAAGTGCTCGATGACGATTGTGCCAGTTAAGTCTGCAGATTTGGATGCCGCAGAAGTTTCGTGGTTTGCGCCGATTTGTTCAGACGACCATCGTCATTTGGGTGTGCCTGATGGCGACTTGCGCTCATCGTGGGAAAATACCAGTAAGATTGTACAGACTGCCGATAAGCTTGGTTTCCGGAACTGTCTTTGCCCATCCTCTTACCAGGTTGGCATGGATACGTGGACATTTGCAGCAGCTTTGGCGCCCATTACCGAGAACATCAATTTGCTTGCAGCCATTCGCTGCGGTGAAGTGCATCCGGTTATGCTGGCGCGCGCCGTTGCAACGCTCGATCATATGATGAAGGGCAGGCTCACCCTTAATGTTATTTCCTCTCCATTTCCCGGCGAGCAGGCATCCAGTGAGTATCGCTACCAGCGTTCTACCGAGGTGGTCGAGATACTTCGCCAGTCTTGGACGCAGGACGAAATCAATTTTGAGGGTGAAATATACAACCTCAAGGGCCTGACGACAGATCCAGTACGCCCATACCAGCAAAATGGCGGTCCACTATTATATTTTGGTGGTTACTCACCAGACGCAGTCGAACTATGCGCCAAACATTGCGACATTTATCTGATGTGGCCGGAGCCCGATGAGCTGATCGCACAACGCATGAAAACAGTATCTGAGCGTGCAACAGCACATGGGCGCACGCTCGATTACGGTCTACGTGTTCACATGATCGTCCGCGATACGGAACAAGAAGCCTATGAATATGCGGACGAACTCGTGAGCCAGCTCGACGATGAGAAGGGCAAAGAAATTCGGGAACGCGCTTTGGATGCGAAGAACTATGGTGTTGCTTTGCAGGCGGCAAATCGCGATCGAGCCGATGAATTTGGCTTTATTGAGCCCAATTTGTGGGCTGGTGTCGGTCGTGCTCGGTCCGGATGTGGTGCGGCGCTGGTCGGCTCAGTCGATCAGGTAATGAGCAAAATTGAGGCCTACCAGAAAATGGGCATTCGCGCCTTTATCTTTTCCTGTTATCCGCATCTGCAAGAATGCGAAATCTTTGGCACCAAGGTGCTGCCGCAGCTCAAAACATGTTCAATGCCGCATGTTTATGGTCGCGTTCCAAGTGAAACGCCAGCAACACCACTAGGTGTTGGAGTACGCCGCTAATGCAGATGATTGATTTTAAAAACGGCGTTCCGGCTATGAGCCGATTGGTCTACGGCGTTTGGCGCTTGGGTGATGATAGCGATACGTCTTCGACGCATATTGTGAACAAGATAGAAGCTTGTTTGGATCAAGGGATTACAACCTTCGACCATGCAGATATTTACGGTGGTTACCGCTGTGAGAAGCTCTTTGGCGATGCATTGCAGGGCAGGGCTGATCTAAAGTCCAAAATGCAAATCATCACCAAATGCGATATTATGCTGACGGACGAGCCCTATCCGGAGCGCCGCGTGAAATATTATGACACCTCTGCCGCGCACATTAATCTGTCCGTTGAAAACTCGCTCAAAAACATTGGCGTTGATGTGATTGATATGTTGCTCATTCACCGTCCTGATCCATTTATGGATCATCATGAAACCGGCGCAGCCCTAGATGCGTTGGTTGATAACGGCAAAGTGCGCGGCATTGGTGTTTCCAATTTTATGCCATTTGACATTGATTTGCTTCAATCGGCGATGAAACATCCGATTTTGACCAACCAGATTGAAATCAATTTGCTTGAGCATACGCCATTCATCAATGGACAAATTGCCAAGGCGCAGCAAGCTGGCATGCCACTAATGGCGTGGTCATCACTGGCTGGGGGGCGCTTGTTCGATCAGACAAATCCCGCAGCGCAACGCCTCATGCCGCGCCTTGCAGAAATCGCAGATGAGCAATCTGTGGGTGTTGATGCAATTGCCATTGCTTGGCTGCTTGCGCATCCAGCAAACATTATGCCTGTCGTTGGCACAAATAATATTGACCGTATCAAGACAGCTTCTGATGCGTTGAAAGTGAATATAGATCGCGAGACCTGGTTCGAACTTTGGACCCTCGCCGAAGGCAATGAAGTCCCTTGAAGGAAATCTCTCTTATGAACGCTGATGCAAATTTGAATTTGGATGCCCTTAACAAGCAAGCCCTGAAGAATGCGATGGGATGTTTTGCGACTGGTGTTACTGTCGTGACCACAAATGTTGACGGTCAGGACTATGGCATGACCTGCAACTCGTTCAACACCGTCTCGCTCGATCCGGCACTGGTTTTGTGGTCGATCCGCAAGGAGAGTCACAGCCGCCAGGCCTTCATCGAAGGCGGCGGTTATTCGGTTTCGGTGCTGGGTGCCCATCAGCGCGACATGGCGCTGCGCTTTGCCAAGGGCGATCCGCTGGGCCGGTTCGACGGCGTGCCGGTCGTCCGGCTGCCGAGCGGCCGGCTGATGCTGGCAGATACCGTCGCATGGTTCGACTGCACGCTCGAACAGGTGATCGACGCGGGCGACCATCACGTCCTGATCGG
>JBCDFK010000156.1:0-5752 GCA_039178065.1 Pseudomonadota bacterium
AGACACAGTAAAGTCCACACCGCCGAGTTGCAGCTGTTCGATCGCTTTTGGATCATTCGCGAGCTGGCCTGCCGGAAAAATCCGAATTTCGTAGCGACCTTCTGTATACTCAGCAACTTTCTCCGCAAAAACTTCTGCTGCTGCTTGGCGTGAACCGCCTGGATTATCTGTGTGGCTAAACTTCAAAATCGTTTGTGCAAACGCTGTTGTTCCCAACGCGCCTACCAATGCGGTACCCAGCAGCAATGCTTTCAAGGTGTTTTTCATGTGATCCTCCCAATTAACAAATTGATTATTGCAATAAGTTAACGTATACATTAATAAATCCATTGTCAATTTTGGTTTTGGCCAGGCGTTGCTTTTTTCGACGACCTGCCACAGTGTTTCATTGCAAGAGGGGAAACATTTTGAGTTCATTAGAAATAGCGGTGTTCGCTGGCGACGGAATTGGCCCGGAAATCACAACACCAACAATCGACATTCTTAGAGCGCTGTCAGATTCGACAAGTGATTACGATTTGACCTTCACCAGCGCGCCTGCTGGTGCCGCTCTGTTTGCCGAAACTGGTGAAGCGTTTCCGTCCGATTCGATGGAAACCGCAAAACGCGCAGATGCAATTTTATTGGCTGCAATGGGACTACCTAGTGTCCGCTACGAAGATGGTACTGAGATCTCCCCGCAACTCGATTTACGAATTGAACTTGATTTGTTTGCCGGCGTAAGACCGGTTCGTGTTGTTAGCGGTCAACCAACGCCGCTAAAGCTTGAGGGTGGCAAGTCGATTGATTTCGTACTGATTCGCGAGAGTACAGAGGGTCTGTTCTATTCTAAAGGCAGGGGTGAAGTGTCCGACGATGAGGCGCGTGAGACTATGCTTATCACGCGCAAGCGCAGTGAAGAATTGTTTGAATTTGCCTTCAATTTGGCTGCGCAGCGAAAAGCCACAGGCACAAGCGAAGGCCGCGTAACCTGTGTTGATAAGGCAAATGTGTTTCGTTCATTTGCATTTTTCCGGGATATTTTTGATGGCTTGGCAAAACAATATCCGGACTTAATTGCAGACGCCGCCTATGTGGATGCAACCGCGCTTTGGATGGTTGAAAAGCCGTGGGTTTTTGACGTCATGGTGACGGAAAATATGTTTGGCGACATATTGTCAGATTTAGGTGCTGGCCTTATGGGCGGCCTCGGCCTCGCACCATCTGCGGACATCGGACATCACCATGCGGTATTCCAGCCTTGTCATGGCTCGGCACCAGATATTGCAGGTCAGGGCGTGGCAAATCCATTTGCAATGATTCTATCAGCAGCAATGATGCTCGACTGGCTCGGTCTGAAGCACAGCAATAATACGATGATCAAACATGGCAGTCTTTTGCGTGATTCTGTCTATGATGTGGTTTCAGCTGGCACCCATTTGACGCGCGATCTAGGCGGTAAATCGGGAACTGCCGACGCGGCGAAGGCGGTTCTCAATGCTATGACTGCAACAGCATAATGTCGACACGATCCTATCGAGTTGCCTGCTACGGCGCCGGATATTTTAGTAAGTTTCACTTCGATGCTTGGGAGCGGATTGAGCAAACCGAGCTTGTCGCCATTGCCAATCGCAACATCGAAAAAGCAAAAGCACTGGGCTACCCTGCCTATGAGGATTTAGCGTCCATGCTGCGCGCAGAAGCGCCAAATATATTGGATATCATAACACCACCAGAAACCCATTTACCGTCAATCAAAACGGCGGTGGAATATGGTCTTGATGCAATCATTTGCCAAAAACCTTTTTGCACATCTTTGGAAGAAGCCAAGCAGGCAATTGCGCTCGCCGATAGCGCCGACATGCAGCTCATCGTCCATGAGAACTTTCGGTTTCAGCCGTGGTTTCGCACCATCGCGCAAGCAATCCGTGATGGAAAAATTGGCCGCGTTCATCAACTGACCTTCAGAATGAGAACTGGCGATGGGCAGGGTCCAGACGCCTATCTTGCGCGACAACCCTACTTTCAAAAGATGGAACGTTTTTTGATCCATGAAACCGGCGTGCACTATGTTGACACGTTCCGCTATTTGCTCGGCGACATTCGCGCAGTCTATGCGGATTTGCGTAAAATGAACCCTGTCATTGCGGGTGAAGATGCAGGCCATGTCATTTTTGATTTCGATGATGGCGTTCGCGGCATATATGATGCAGACCGAAATCTCGACCATCGATCAAGCAATACGCGCAATACCTTTGGCGAAGCGCTCGTGGAGGGCACGGAGGGCACGTTGACACTTGAAGGGGATGGCTGCGTTAAGCTGCGCTTGTTTGAAAGTCTCGATTACGAGATATTGCTGGAAGCGAAAGAATGGCCAGGATTTGCAGGCGATTGCGTCTATGCATTGCAAAAACATGTCATTGAAGGTCTATTGGGCAACGGAGAACTTGAAAACACTGCCGCAGACTATTTAAGAGTGGTTGAACTTGAATCGGCGATTTATCAATCGGCCGCAGAGGGGCGCAAACGGGAGGTCTAAAATTGTCAGATGACACGAAAGCTAAATCTCAAAGCCTTCGCGCTGTCGACGATATAAGATCACTTATTTTCTCCGGTGAACTTTCTGCTGGTTCCGATCACCTCGAAAGCGAGCTAGCTGAACGGTTGGGCATGTCCCGAACTCCCGTCAGAGAAGCTACCCTGATTTTGGAATCCCAAAACCTGCTTGAAGTGCGTCCGCGACGAGGCGTACGAATTTTGGCCCTATCAGCAGATGATATGCGCGAGATTTATGAAGTGCTAACCGAGCTAGAGAGTTTGGCAGCGTCGCTGGCAGCGGATGCAAATTACACCGAGGCCGAGCTTTCAAAGCTGCGCTCAGCAATCGATGAGATGGAAGCATGTGTCAAAGCTGGCGACCGAGAAGGTTGGGCGCAAGGTGACGCTGATTTCCACGATGAGCTTGTGCACTTGGGTGGTAACAAGCGCATTGAATCAATTGTGTCCAATTTCAATGATCAGGTACGCCGTGCCCGCGCGATGACGCTGCGCATGCGCCCGATGCCTAGTAAGTCTAACGAAGATCACAGAAAGCTTTATGAGGCTATCGCCCGAGGTGACGCAAAAGCTGCGCGCCAAATTCACTGGGCGCACAGAAGCGAAGCTAAAGACATGTTGATCGAGCTACTCAATCAACACGGTTTGCGCCGCGTTTAGCCTTTTACTGAGCGATTGACAAAAAAGCCTATTAGCTGGTCGGTGAATGCGAGGGGTACGGCACATTCACCGACCAAGTGCCGCGAGCTGCTTGGGAGATTAGCGTTTGCTCTTGGCGGACTGAATTGAGTAACGTGCTAAACACCGCCAATGCAAACATACTTCATTTCCAGATAATCCTCGACGCCATGTTTGGATCCTTCGCGGCCCTGTCCCGATTGCTTCATGCCGCCGAAGGGCGCAACTTCAGTTGAGATTAGTCCAGTATTGACGCCGACCATTCCATATTCGAGCGCTTCTGCAACGCGCCAAACCTTAGAAAGATCTTTCGCATAAAAATAGGATGCCAAACCAAAGATCGTGTCATTGGCTTGCGCGATAACATCGTCAATGGTTTCAAATTTAAACAAGGGCGCGACAGGTCCAAAGGTTTCCTCAGAAGAAACAGCCATTTCTTTTGTGACATTGGCGAACACGGTCGGTTCGAAAAATGTGCCGCCAAGATCGTGGCGTTTGCCGCCCGTGAGTAATTTCGCGCCCTTTGAGGTGGCATCCAAAACATGCTCTTCGACATTTTCGACCGCTGCTTCGTCGATAAGCGGTCCGGCATTGATGCCATCGCCAAAACCATCTCCAACGTTCAGCGCTTCGACCGCTGCTACAAGCTTCTCCGCAAAGGCGTCATATACGTCAGATTGAACGTAGATCCGGTTGGCACAAACGCAGGTTTGTCCATTATTGCGATATTTTGAAATCATGGCGCCCTCGACGGCAGCATCTAGATCCGCATCATCGAAAACGATGAAAGGCGCATTGCCGCCAAGCTCCATCGAGGTCTTCATAATTTGATCTGCAGACTGCTTCATCAATATTCGGCCAACTTCAGTGGAGCCCGTGAAGGTCAGCTTTCGCACTTTTTCATTGCTGCAGAATTCTTGACCAATAGCCGCACTCGATTTGGACGGAATGACACTAAATAGCCCTTTCGGAATGCCGGCACGCTCTGCAAGAACAGCAATCGCCAACGCTGAAAGGGGCGTTTGTGCTGCCGGTTTGGCGACAAAGGCGCAGCCAACACAAAGAGCAGGTGCGAGCTTTCGCGCCATCATTGCATTTGGAAAATTCCAAGGCGTAATAGAAGCAACAACGCCGACCGGTTGTTTGAGCACAAGAATTCGTTTGTCTGGTTGGTGCCCGGGAATAATGTCACCGTAGACGCGCTTTGCTTCTTCACCAAACCATTCGACATAAGACGCCCCATAGAGGATTTCGCCTTTTGCTTCAGCCAATGGTTTTCCCATTTCGGCAGTCAAAATAGCTGCGAGATCATCGGCATTGGTAACCATTAGGTCGAAAAGCTTTCGCAACACACTGGCGCGTTCTTTACCGGTTTTTGCAGCCCATTCTTTTTGAGCAAGATGAGCAGAATCTATTGCGTCCCTAGTTTCTTCAACAGCCATATCTGGAAGCACCGCGATTATCTCGCCAGTTGATGGGTTGTTGACTTCGAACGTCTTGCCGCTGCGCGATGTTGGTATCCAGGAACCGCCAACCATTCCCGCACTTACGAGTAGTGTTGGGTCGGCTAGCATTGCGGATAAAGTGCTATTGCTACGCATCAGCTTGACCTCGCATCGGAGGATACTTCGCGAATTGTCGCCTCTAAAATATCCAGTGCTTCATTGAAAACCTGATCTTGGATCGTGATAGGAGCAAGAAACCGGATGACGTTGGCATGGATGCCACACGACAATAAAAGAAGCCCTTTTTCCTTGGCTTTCAATCGTACGG
Source organism: Pseudomonadota bacterium (assembly GCA_039178065.1). Classification (GTDB taxonomy): domain Bacteria; phylum Pseudomonadota; class Alphaproteobacteria; order Rhizobiales; family Rhizobiaceae; genus Ahrensia. The sequence continues at coordinate 4,987 of JBCDFK010000156.1, forward strand.
CAGTTGTGAACTCTGCGTTTGGCGCATCGGAATGGGTTTGCTTAAACTCCACTGCATTCATGAAGCCCGGACCACGAATATCGGCAATTTCAGGAATGTCATCACGCATACCCGCAAGACGCTGTTTCAATCGCGCTCCAAGATTGACAGCACGTTCACACAGTTCCTCCGTTTCGATAACATCAAGAACAGCATGCGATGCAGCGATGCCAATGGGGTTACCGCCATAGGTTCCACCCAATCCGCCCGGATTTGCGCCATCCATTATCTCGGCTCGGCCAGTAACGGCGGCGAGTGGAAAACCACCCGCAAGGCCCTTGGCCATTGTGGTCAGATCCGCCGCAACGCCATGATGCTCCATGGCAAAATGCTTGCCGGTCCGGGCAAATCCGGTCTGCACTTCATCGGCAATCAGCAATATGCCATGCTTATCACAGATTTCGCGAAGCTGTTTGAGGAACGATGTCGAGGCTTCATAAAACCCTCCCTCTCCCTGAACCGGGTCTATGATAATCGCTGCCACGCGCGCCGGATCAACGTCTGCTTTAAATAGTCTATTGAGCGCCTCAAGGGATTCTGGAACCGAGACGCCATGAATATCAATTGGCATAGGCACGTGATAGACATCAGCCGGCATTGCCCCAAAACCGGCCTTATAGGGAAAAACTTTTCCCGTTAGTGACATGCCCATAAAGGTGCGTCCGTGAAATCCGCCGCTAAATGCAATGACCGCTGATCGGCCGGTTGCGGCGCGCGCAATCTTGAT
>JBCDFK010000157.1:0-5751 GCA_039178065.1 Pseudomonadota bacterium
ACATTGACCCAGATTCAACCAATCGACCATGATAGTGATGTCGCCTATAGCGGCTCATATATTGATGATGTGCAATCGCTTGCTAATGGTGTGGTTACATTGGAAGCAACTGCAACCACCACCGATGGTGATGGCGATACAGCGACTGCAACCTCAACGATCGATCTTGGTGGCAGCATCCAGTTTGGCGATGATGGCCCTGTGGCAGCGCCGGCAAGCAACACCGGCCAAGCGAGCACGGATCAAGATACCAATCTACTCATTACACTCGATCTGTCGGGTAGTATGAATGACGCGGCCGGAACTGGTGGATTCACTCGACTAGAATTGGCTAAATTGGCTATCCTGGAACTCATCGATCAGTACGATGCGCTCGGCGATGTGCGCATCAAGCTCATCACATTTGAGTCAACCGCTGAAGACGAAGGTGGCAACAATTCGGTTTGGCTGACGGCAGATCAAGCCAAAGCGCTTCTGGTTGATCTAAGCGCTGGTGGAGGCACCAACTATGATGCCGCATTGCGACAAACGATCGATGCATATGGAGACCCCGGTAAACTTACTAGTGCGGGTGTTCAAAATGTTGGCTACTTCCTATCGGACGGTGAACCAACTTCAAGTGACGGAAACACCAGTGCATTGTTAAACAGCTCTGGCGGTGGCAATGCCGATGATGGCATCCAATCAGGCGAAGAAACAATTTGGACGAATTTCCTCAACACCAATAATATCCAGCAGTTTTCTTTGGGTATTGGTAATGGCGTTAGCCAATCGGAACTAGATCCAATTGCGTATAATGGTGCGACAGGTACCAACACAGATGGTATCGCCGTCACTGATTTGAGCCAGCTAATCGCAACGCTGGTAGAAACAGTCAGCGCTCTACCGGTCAATGGTGGATTGATCGCTGGTGGAACGCCTGCGTCATTCGGTGCAGATGGCGGTTACATCGGATCGATTGTGGTGGATAATGTGGAATATATCTTCAACGGAACGACGATTACAAACCCCATTACCGGCCCTTACACATTCGACCCGGCCACGCAAAAATTGACAGTTGAAACGGCAGAGGGCGGCTCGATCGAAGTAGACATGGCCGGTGCAGATGTTGGCAACTACACCTACACACCCCCAGCTAACACAACTACAATAGTTGAGACTTTCGAGTACAATTTGATTGATGGCGATGGCGATACAGCTGGTAGCACGCTTACAATCACCATTGACCCTGCGATAGGTCCTCAAGTGGTGCGCGATGATTTTGTGGTCACAGATTTGTCGGATGTCACAATCCCTGATGCAGCATTGCTGTTTAACGATACGGGACCAAATAGTGCTTCGCAGTTGATTAGTGCCGTGAATTCACCGGCCACAAACGACAATGTGACTAAAAATCCAGATAGCGTTCTATACGATGACAACAATCCAAATAGCGGTTCGTTTGAATATACGAATACCTTCACGGGCGGTTCTGATACGGCAAATGTTGAAGTAATCCGTGAAGGCGGCAGTACGCTAGACGGTACGTATCTCAATGAAATTCTCATCGACGGCGATACTGGTGAGGCCCTGAACGGCAATTCCGGCGATGATATACTCATTGGCAATGGCGGTAATGATACGCTCAATGGTGGCGAAGGCATTGATACCGCAGGTTACTTCGATGCATCGTCAGGCGTAACAGTAAATCTCAACACAGGAACAGCCGCCGGTGGCGATGGAGACGATACGCTCAATTCCATTGAGAATGTGTATGGATCCGACTTCAATGATACACTAATCGGCGACACCGGTGACAATATACTTATCGGTGGCGATGGAGACGATACGCTAATCGGCGATCCGGCACCCTTGCCTATCAGTTTCACGATTACAGCTGATGGCAATCAAAGTTCAGGCAATTCTGATTTTCTTCAGTTCCGGTTTATCAGCGGTACTGGTTTTGTTCAGAGCGTAACCATTGATCTAGAGGGCGGGATTGACAACAATGCCAATTTTGACCCGAGTGGTGGAAACAGTTTCGGTCCTGATATCAGCAATCTTACCGGATTGAACCTAAGTGATATTTCGGGATTGCCACAAACTGGCAGCCCATCATCAATCACGATTAACTTTGCTTCAAACTCCTTCGAAGCAAATGATGGATTTGATCTGAACTTGGATGTTGATAATCTATTTGGCAATGGTAACGATGGCAGTGAGTTTGCCGAAGCGGAGGTGACCGCTACCGTAACGCTCGAAGATGGCAGCACAGAAACGGTCACTTTCTCGTTGGTAGATGGCAACACTTCTGTTGCAACATTCGGCGGAGCTGTTGTCGGTGGCGACGATACATTGATCGGCGGCGCAGGTGCAGACACCCTCATTGGCGGAGACGGCGAAGACATCCTCGCTGGTGGTCTTGGTGTCGACACATTGTGGGGCGGTGATCAAGGTGGAACCGGTGATGGTGACAAAGACACATTCGTTATCGACGATTTGACCGCTGCCGATATCATTGGTGATTTTGAAGCAAATATCGACGAAATTGACCTGACCAGCCTGCTAAATGGATTGACAGGGGTAACCGATTTGGAAGCGTCTGAGTATGTGGACTATGACAATTCAACGGGAGAACTTAAAGTCGATGTCTCAGGTACGGATGCATCAAATGGTACTGTTGTTGCGACGCTTGATCCAGGATTGGATGGGACAATTAAGATCCTGTTTGATGATGGGACGGGAACCACAGATGACACAGTCTAATTTTCATAGACTTCCTTTTGGGAAACAGTTAGAAAAATCGCAGTTGGAGTAAATTTTATGAAAAGTCTAATTTCAGGTATTGCCATTGCATTGTGCCTTAGCGGAACCGCTCAAGCTGCTGATTTGTTTGGCGCCCCTAACTCATGCGCTGTTGTCACGCAATCGAAGCTGCTTTCGATTGCCGACAATGGTGAGCTGACGACGGAAGTTGTCAAATACATGACAGAAGCGGTGAATGTGGCCGACAGCAGTGAATATATCAATTCACGCAGCGCGGCTTTCACATGGGCATCTGAAGCCAAAGTCGCATGCGGCATTGCCTATGGCTACTTGCAATATGATCACCGCGACGATGATCACATCAACAAGTGCGAATGCTTCCACTCTCGCATGGTCGACTTCATGTAAAATGCCGGCGTGAGAGCTCGGATGATGAAACGGCGGCACCTATGCCGGGTGAAATCTTCTAAGCTCTTCAGCTTGCTTCTCAGCGCCGCATTAGCGATCAGCCCAACATATGCTTGGGCTGAGACGCTCGATAAATCTGAACAATCCATCAACAAATGCAATCAAGACATCCAGTCTCTTGAAAATGCGAAGGCGCGTTTTTCTCACATTGCCGAATGCGCTGCGAACGACGCGCAACTTCCGCCGCAAATTGCCGTGGCGGTTATCGAAATTGAGAGTAATTTCAATCCAAATGCCCGCGGTGCGGCTGGCGAAGTTGGATTGATGCAGGTCATGCCCCCTACTGCGCGATTGCTCGGGTTTTCCGGTAGTTTAGAGCAACTAAAGGATCCTGAAACAAACATCAGTCTAGGGGTAGCATATCTCGCAGAAGCCTATCGCTTAGCCAAAGGCGATTTGTGCACAACCGTCATGAAATACAAAGCCGGACATGGCGAAACACGTTTTTCAGTACGCTCGGTCGATTATTGCCACAAAGCTAGAACAATACTCGCAAGAGAAGGTTATGAAGTTTCGGGCACACTGCCTAAGGCAACATTTGGTTTTGGCGCGCGGAAAAGCGCAAAGAGCGGTAGTGGTTCCCGGTGTATAAGACGCAGTTTTGCGCCTGGTCCCAATTATGGACGTTGTATTGCAAGCGCATCCAGTTCAAAAGCAAATAGAGCATCTGCATTAAGACGGAACCTGTTTAAATGAATAAGTTATTTCAACTCCGCACTTGCCTGATATTACTGGGGTTGCTGCTGCTTGGTGCCTGTCAAACACTAGACACCGAAGAAGCCTTAAAAGTTGAAGAGCCAGCGACCAATGTGGCCGGGATTGAATCGGTAGGTACCGGAAAAACAAAAATTCACATGGTCCTGAACCGCTCTGGCTCACTTTCAAGCGCAGCCGAACGTTCGGATTACCGCGACGGCGCCGCGCTTGCGATGCAGGATTTGGGACAAGAGCTGATTACCCTGACCATTATTAATGGTGAAAGCTCCCTAGATGTAACCGAAAGCAAACTGTCGACCGCAACGCTTGATGGGTCTGAGCTGATCATTACTGGGCCTGACATCAATACCAGGACGGCGGCTGCAAATATTACCGCCGACCAGCAAACACCCGTGATCGCTCTTTCACAGAGCTCTTCAGAATATGGCTATGGGTTCCTACCTTCCAGCCTGGATAGTCTAGGCGCCGGTATGGGTTTTGCACTTGATCAAGGGAAACAGAAAATTGCAATATTTGTTCCCTCCTCAATTGCAGCTTCGACCATTGAGGCGCTGAGGCGTAGGCATGCAGGCCGCAACTTTAGCTTGCTTGAAATACCACTAGCCAAGGATACAAACCTTAGATCGATCGTAAATCAAAATGCTGCATCGTTGCAGGAAGCCAACGCAATTATCTTTGCGGGCACAGATATTGAAGTAGCGCGCAGTATACGCGCGACCAAAGCGCTGCTTGGCCAGTCCGATGATCGCCTGTACTTTGCGCGTTACGACCTCCCCTCCTCGGTCTTGTCCAATTCCTCATTAAATGGCGTTCTGATTGCTACGCCGGATACCAGCTCCAACGTATTGATTGCCGATAGATTCCAAAGTTCATATGGCCGCCCAATGCCGTTCAGCGCGGCCTACGCCTACGATATTGTCGCAATAGCGTCGGGTTTAATCAGAGCAAAAGGAGAAAACGGGATCTCTAAAGCTAATTTGGAAACCGATGCTGGTTTCAGGGCCGCAACGGGCGCTTTCAGGCTGAGATCTGACGGCCGTGTCGAACGACTCTTTCAAATTTCAAGACTCCGCAATGGAAAAACAACCGCTGTAAGATCGCCCCCGAATACCTTCTAGCAATGATGACTTTTAAAGGTCAGCCAGCAGCACTTCAAAGGCGAACCAGCATGAAGCGGCTACCTATCGATCACTCGAAAGTCCGAATCTTGCGCTGACAACCAAGTTTTAAACCAGCTGATGCAACACCCATCAGCTGGTTTTTTCTTTGTCAACCTTAGGCCCTATGCAGGTCCCACAACAATATGGCGCTTCAAAAGAAAATTTTTGATCGCGGTATTGATCTAGTTCGTGCATCCGCGCGTAATTAGATCACACCCAGTTCCGCGTTGTTACAATAATTTAAGTTGAGCCTACATATATGCCGTCTCAAAAATCGCAAAAGCTAAAAAACGGCCCCATAATCGTTTGGTTCCGTGGTGATTTGCGTATCAAAGACAACGCTGCTCTTCTTGCAGCAAGCCAAAGCGGCCAACCCATCATTTGTATCTATATCTTAGACGAGGCGGCAGATAGCACTACGGCACTTGGTGGAGCGCAGAAATGGTGGCTGCATCATTCCCTAAGTGATCTGGCGACTTCACTCAAAAGAATTGGCGGCAATCTCATGCTGCGGCGCGGCGTCCCAGAGGCGATCCTCAAACAACTGGTGAAAGAAACCGGCACACAAACGATTCTTTGGAACCGCCGCTATGCTACCGACCATATTGCACGCGACAGTGCGCTCAAAAACGAGCTTAAGCAAGATGGCCTCGATGTGATC
>JBCDFK010000158.1:0-5748 GCA_039178065.1 Pseudomonadota bacterium
CACAAAGCACGAAATTGTTATGGCCATCATTGGCGGTTTGTTCGTGATGGAAGCGCTTAGCGTGATCATCCAAGTAGGTTATTTCAAAATGACTGGGAAGCGCGTTTTTCTGATGGCGCCAATCCACCACCATTTTGAAAAAAAGGGTTGGACTGAAAGCCAGGTGGTTATCCGGTTTTGGATCATTGCCGTGATATTGGCGCTTATTGGCCTGTCCACTTTGAAGCTGCGTTGAGGTTTCGCGCATGATCGAACTAACCGCCATGTCTGCTAAAAAAGTCGCTCTCTTCGGATTGGGCGGCTCGGGCATTGTGACGGCCAAGTCTCTTATTGCGGGCGGCGCGGATGTTATCGCATGGGATGATAATCCTGAAAGCGTGACGCGGGCTTCGAAGGAGGGAATTGATACTGCTGATCTGCGCAGTATTGATTGGCGCGAAATTGATAGTTTCGTCTTATCTCCGGGCGTACCGCTCACTCATCCACGTCCGCACTGGAGTGTCGATCTAGCTAATGCTGCTAGGGTGGAAATTATTGGTGATGTGGAGCTATTCTGCCGTCAATTACGCTTTGCAAATTCGAGCGCAAAGCTTGTGGCGATCACGGGAACAAACGGTAAGTCTACAACGACGGCGCTGCTAACTCATATTCTCAGTGAAGCAGGATGTGACGTCCAGATGGGCGGAAACATTGGCGTTCCGGTCTTGTTGCTCGAAGAACCTGTTGATGACCGCATCTATGTGGTCGAGTGTTCGTCCTACCAAATCGATTTGGCTCCGAGCTTAGGTCCTGATGTTGGTATTTTGCTCAACCTTGCTCCGGATCATCTGGATCGGCATGGCACCATGGAACACTACGCTTCCATTAAGGAGCGTTTGGTTGCAAGGGCAGGGCTGGCGATTGTCGGTGTTGGCGATAAATGGTCTGCTCCTATTGCGGCCCGTCTGCCGGACGCCATGCCAGTAGATGTCGTTAAAGATGGCCATTTGCTGGATTTAGAAGAGGCGCCATCCTTAAGAGGCGCGCATAATGTTCAAAATTCATTGGCAGCAACAACGGCTGGACGCGCACTCGGACTTTCATCAGAGAAAATGTTGGCTGCTCTCAAGACATTCGGCGGCCTGGCTCATCGCATGCAGATTGTTGCAACGCATGGCAAAGTAAAGTTTATCAATGACAGCAAAGCGACCAATGCGGATGCTGCGGCCAAATCATTGTCGAGTTTCGATCCGATTTTTTGGATAGCAGGTGGCTTGGCTAAAGAGGGCGGTATTGAAGCGCTTCGCCCACTTTTTGGTCGTGTAGCAAAAGCGTATTTAGTTGGTGAAGCCGCGCCTGCCTTTGCTGCTACGCTTGGCGAAGATGTACCGTATGAAATTTCCGCAACAATGGATGTTGCAGTTGTGCACGCTGCGCGAGATGCCGCTCAAAGTGAATTTGATGAGCCTGTTGTGTTGCTCGCGCCAGCCGCGGCCAGCTTTGATCAATACCAGAATTTTGAAAAACGGGGTGATGCATTCGTTGCAGCCGCCCAAAGTCTACCAGTGCAACTGGGGGAGAATGCCTGATGTATAGTCGCAGTGATCGTAGTCCGATCTCCGAATGGTGGTGGACCATAGATAGATGGTTCATGGTCTCCTTTTTAGGCTTGATTGCATTTGGTGTTGTGCTGTCATTTGCAGCAAGTCCCAATGTGGCAGAGCGTATCGGGCTCGATAGCTTTCACTTTGTAAAGCGCCATGCAATTTTTCTAGTTCCCGCAATCGCCGTGATGATTGGAGTTTCGTTTCTCGATGAGCGCCAAACGCGTCGGTTGGCCTTGTTTACTTTGGCGGGCTCAATCGCCCTTATGGTCATTGCATTGTTCTTTGGCTTTGAGGTTAAGGGTTCGCGCCGTTGGGTGCACTTCGCTGGGTTCCAGTTGCAACCATCGGAATTTATGAAGCCAGCCTTTGTGATCATTTGCGCTTGGATGTTTGCTGAACGCCAGCGCCGTCCGGACATTCCGGGCAACTTATTCGCTGGCATATTATTTGTGGCGATTGCAGGGCTTTTGATTGCGCAACCGGACATTGGACAAACAATATTGCTGGCGGGTACCTGGGGAGCGATGTTTTTTATGGCTGGAATGCCATGGCTTTGGATCGCCGTGCTTGGTGGCATTGGTGCAATGGGCCTCGTGGGTGCTTATTTGGCATTGCCCCACGTCGCAGGTCGTATCGATCGCTTCTTGACTGGAGAAGGAGACACGTTCCAAGTCGATATGGGTCGAGAAGCTATTCAGCGTGGTGGTTGGTTTGGTCAGGGACCAGGAGAGGGTACTGTCAAACGTGTACTCCCTGACAGCCATACAGACTTCATATTTGCAGTACTTGCGGAAGAGTTTGGTATCATTTTGTGTATGGTGTTGGTCGGGATTTTTGCATTCATTGTACTGCGTGGCTTAGCGCGTTCGGTCGGCGAAAATGATCCATTCCGCCGCTTGGCAGTTGCTGGATTAGTCGTGTTGATCGGATTTCAATCTATGATCAACATTGCCGTAAACCTGCAATTGATGCCTGCCAAGGGAATGACGTTACCGTTTGTCTCCTATGGTGGATCGTCGATGATCGCGATGGCCTTGTCAGCAGGGTTCATATTGTCGATGACGCGAAAGCGGCCAGAATCACGTGCTGGCAAAGTTAGATTTCATGCTCCAAGAGGCGCTAGTCTGGAACCTGCGGAGTAAACATGGCTGGATCTAAGGGCATAATACTGCTTTCGGCGGGTGGCACGGGAGGACATTTGTTTCCTGCCGAAGCATTGGCGCATGAGCTCATTGATCGCGGTTGGACAATTCATTTGGCAACGGACCATCGAGCACAGAGATATGCTGAGAATTTTCCTGCGACGCAAACCCACGTGATTGAGTCCGCTTCGCCATCCGGCAAAAATCCGTTCAAAATGATCAGCGCCGCAATTGCTCTGTATAAAGGTGTTCGCGCGTCTCAAATATTGCTCAAGGAAATTTCACCGAAAGCCGTTGTTGGTTTTGGTGGGTATCCGACGGTGCCACCATTGGTTGCGGCAGCAGGCGCATTCCCTACAATGATCCACGAACAAAATGCCGTTGCAGGGCGGGCCAACAAGATGCTCGCTGGACGCGTTACTGCCATTGCAGGTGGTTTTTTGAAAGCATTGGGTGAGCATGCTTCTAAAATCGTGGAAACGGGAAACCCAATTCGTCCACCCGTCCATGTCGCTTCAAAGAAAGCATACAAAGCTCCCATCAAGGGTGGACCCATCAGATTGGTTGTTTTTGGCGGTAGTCAGGGCGCAAACTTTTTCTCGACGACATTTGTCGAAGCGCTGGCATTGTTGCCTGAAGCACTGCGCAAGCGATTGGTTGTCACCCAACAAGCACGTCCAGAAGATGAGGCTGCCGCCAAGTCTCAATATGATGCGATGGGCGTTAATGCAGACGTGGCACCATTTTTCTCTGATTTGCCCAAACGCATTGGTGACGCACATCTGATTATGGCGCGTTCAGGGGCGTCGACTGTTTCTGAGATCGCTGCGATAGGTAGGCCGTCTATTTTGGTGCCATATCCGCATGCGCTTGATCACGATCAAGCCGCGAATGCAGAAGCTCTTGCAGATGCAGGTGGTGCTATGGTGCGAAGGCAAAGCGAACTGACCGCACAATCCATTTCAAATGAGTTGTCGCGGTTATTTGAAAATACGGACGAACTCACTAATATGGCGCGGGCTGCGAAAGCAGCTGGGAAACCCAATGCCGCCATCTTGCTTGCCGACCTAACAGAGTCTATTGCCTCTGGACAAACTGTGGCTGACTTTAAGGCTGCGTAGACACTATTGAATTCGGGACGACTTCTATGAAAATGCCGCAGAATATCGGTTTGGTCCACTTTGTCGGCATCGGTGGTATTGGTATGAGCGGTATTGCCGAGGTACTGCACAATCTTGGCCATAAGGTTCAGGGTTCAGACCAGGCAGATGGCCCTAATGTTCAGCGGCTTCGCGACAAAGGGATTGAGGTCTTTGTTGGCCACTCATCCGCTAATCTAGGCGATGCCGAAGTTGTAGTGGTTTCAACGGCGATAAAGCAAAAAAATCCAGAGTTGATTGCCGCGCGGGAAAAGCTGATTCCTGTTGTTCGTCGTGCAGAAATGCTGGCAGAGATTATGCGGTTCCGGAACGCCATTGCGATTGGCGGCACGCATGGCAAAACCACAACAACGTCAATGGTCGCTACACTGCTCGAAGCCGGTGATCTTGATCCAACGGTTATCAATGGCGGTATCATCAATGCCTATGGCACCAACGCCCGAATGGGCGAGGGTGAATGGATGGTTGTTGAGGCTGATGAAAGCGATGGAACGTTTCTAAAACTGCCATCGGATGTTGTGGTGATCACAAACATCGATCCGGAGCATTTGGATCATTATGGCTCGTTTGAAAATGTGCGCGAGGCATTTCGACAATTCATTGAGAATGTTCCATTTTATGGGTTTGCGATTTGTTGTATCGACCATCCAGAGGTTCAGGCGCTGGTTGCAAAGATCTCAGATCGCCGGGTCATAACGTATGGAACAAATCCGCAAGCAGATGTCCGTTACACTCATACAGGGATGGATGGCGCAACATCGGTATTTGATGTGGAAATACGTGACCGTAAAGGTGGCAGCATACAACTCCCAGGACTGCGGCTACCCATGCCTGGCGCGCACAATGTTTCTAACGCCACCGCGGCGATTGCTGTGGCACATGAGCTTGGTATGACGCCTGACAGCATAACCAAGGGCTTGTCAGCTTTTGGAGGCGTGAAACGTCGGTTCACACATACCGGAAATTGGAACGGCGTCGCCGTTTTTGATGATTACGCGCACCATCCCGTTGAGATCAAAGCCGTATTGGAAGCAGCACGCGATGCAGCTGGCGACAGACGTGTGATCGCCATCATGCAACCCCATCGCTATACGCGCTTGAACGATCTATTTGATGATTTTGCCAGCTGCTTCAATGATGCCGATATTGCGTTGGTTGCTCCAGTGTTTGAGGCGGGGGAATTGCCCATCGACGGCATCAATCACGAGGCTTTGGTCAGCCGCATGAAATCAGGCGGGCACCGGGACGCCCGGGCGATATCAGGTCCCGCCGATGTCGCGCCGATTGTACGCGCTGAGGCCGACAAAGGAGATTATGTTCTTTATCTTGGTGCCGGATCGATTACGCAGTGGGCATATGCATTGCCGCGCGAGCTCGCTGATGGGGATGCTTAATGGCGGTGGATGGAGTTGCATTGCTGGAACAATTGCAGCCGTCTTTGGGTGAGGTTCGCGGCCGGCTAACACCCAATGCGCCAATGAATGCAATCACTTGGTTTCGCACTGGTGGTCCTGCAGAACTGCTGTTTCAACCGGCAGATGAAGATGATCTAGCCGCGTTTTTGACGGCGATACCAGATGAATTGCCAGTGTTGGTTGTTGGTGTTGGATCAAACCTGATGGTACGCGATGGCGGTCTTAAAGGTGTGGTCATTCGCTTGTCAGCCAAAGGCTTTGGTAACGTTGAGGCTCTTGGCAACAATCAAATAAAGTCTGGCGCTGCAGTACCCGACAAAATGCTGGCAGCGGCGGCGCGCGATGCCACGATCGGTGGATTGCACTTTTATCATGGTATTCCGGGCGCTATTGGAGGCGCTTTGCGAATGAATGCTGGCGCCAATGGTGTTGAAACAGCTGAGCG
>JBCDFK010000159.1:0-5705 GCA_039178065.1 Pseudomonadota bacterium
GAAGGCGCAAAATACACCCTTGCAACCAATGCTGCAGGAACCGCGCTTGGCATCAAAACATTCGCCGACATTGCAAAACACAAGGACGCCTTAGATGACAAAATATACGGCATTGAGCCTGGCAATGATGGCAACCGGCTAATCCAAGACATGATCGACCAGAATGCGTTTGAATTATCTGGCTTCGAAGTCGCTGAGAGTTCTGAGCAAGGTATGTTGGCGCAAGTTGAGCGTTCCGACAAAGATGATGAGCCCATTGTGTTCCTTGGTTGGGAGCCACACCCAATGAACGCCAATTTCGATATGGGTTATCTTGAAGGCGGCGATGATTTCTTTGGTCCCGATCTAGGTGGCGCAACAGTGTTTACTAATACGCGCGCTGGCTATGTTGCTGAGTGTGAGAATGTTGGCAAATTGCTGACAAATCTGGAATTCACGCTTGCCATGGAAAATGAAATCATGGGCGCAATCCTCAACGATGGTGAAGATCCACAAGATGCTGCGTCGGCATGGCTCAAAGCGAATAGCGGCGTGTTGAGTGGTTGGCTTGACGGCGTAACAACCAATGATGGTGGCGACGCCATGGCCGCTGTTAAATCTGCTCTCGGCATGTAACTGAATTGGCCCCGCAATGATTTATCTTGCGGGGCTAATCATTTCTAAAGTCAGGTGATGTGATGGATTGGTTGACGGAAACCAAAATTCCGGTCGGCAAAACGGCCAAAAATATATTTGATTGGCTTAAAGATAACGCCGAGTGGTTCTTTGATGGAATCGATGCCGGTCTTGAAGCTATGATTGACGCCATTTTGTGGGTCTTGCAAACACCGCATCCGCTTATTGTGATCGCGATATTCGTTGCCATAACTTGGTATCTTCAGCGCAGCTGGAAAACCTGCCTTTTTGTTGTTCTTGGATTCCTCTTCATTCTTAATCAGGGATATTGGGAAGAGACCACGGAAAGCCTAACGCTGGTTATGTCTGCCTGTGTTGTGTGCATGGCCATTGGAGTGCCGGTAGGTATTGCTGCTGCACATCGGCCTCGCTTGTACGCTGCGATGCGTCCTATTCTTGATTTGATGCAGACTCTGCCAACTTTTGTTTATCTTATTCCAGCCGTTGTATTCTTCGGTATTGGCATGGTTCCAGGTTTGATAGCGACAGTAATTTTTGTTGTTCCTGCACCGATCCGATTGACTCATCTCGGCATCAGCTCAACGCCAACGCCTCTGTTGGAGGCGGCGCAAGCATTTGGTGCCACACCACGCCAAACGCTTTGGAAGGCAGAACTTCCATACGCGTTGCCGCAAATTATGGCCGGGCTCACGCAAACGATTATGCTATCGCTTTCAATGGTCGTGATTGCAGCCTTGGTGGGCGCTGATGGTTTGGGTGTTCCGGTGGTTCGCGCGCTGAATTCAGTCAATCCGGCGCTTGGATTCGAAAGTGGATTTGTGATCGTGGTGCTTGCGATCATGCTCGACCGCGTATTGAGAGTGACACGCTGATGACCAAAGCAGTTGAGTTTGACAACGTATCGATTGTTTTTGGTGAAGCGCCTGAAAGTGCTTTGCCGATGATGGATGAAGGCAAGACCCGCGCTGAAATTCAGGCCGCTACAAACCAGGTATTGGGCGTTCACAATTGCACACTCGATGTTGAGAAGGGAGAAATTCTCGTTCTGATGGGCCTGAGCGGTTCGGGCAAGTCGACATTGCTTCGCGCGGTGAATGGACTGAATCCTATCGTTCGTGGAAGTCTCACTGTTCATGATGATGATTGGTCTTGTGAACTGGTCAGTGCTGTACCGCGCGACTTGCAACAATTACGCCGAGAATGCGTGTCGATGGTGTTCCAGCAGTTTGGACTTCTACCTTGGCGCAGTGTTCGAGAAAATGTTGGTCTGGGGCTGGAGCTTTCAGGGATTGCAACCGCCGAGCGAAAAGTACGGATCGACAAACAGCTCGAAATGGTTGGGCTGTCCGACTGGGCTGATAAAAAAGTTGGTGAGCTTTCAGGGGGAATGCAGCAGCGCGTAGGTTTGGCGCGCGCATTTGCGACGGAAGCGCCGATCCTGCTTATGGATGAACCATTTTCGGCGCTTGATCCACTTATCCGTACACGTTTGCAAGATGAGCTGATTGAGCTTCAACAGAACTTGAAACGCACCATCATTTTTGTAAGTCACGACCTTGATGAAGCGTTCAAACTGGGTGACCGCATTGCCATAATGGAGGGCGGGCGAATCGTGCAGATGGGTACACCGCGCGATATTTTCTCAAATCCAGTCAATGAATATGTTGCGGACTTTGTTGCTCATATGAATCCACTCGGCGTGCTTACCGCTAGCGATGCAATGCTACCGCTTTCGGGAAAGCCCAAACAGTCTGTTGATGCGAATGATCCGATACAAGACGTCATGTCAAAGATTGCCAATATCGAAGCACCTCTGGGTGTGGAAGAGAATGGCAAATTGATCGGCTTGATAAGCAAATCATCGATATTAGAGCGTTTGGTTTCATCTTCTGATCAGCAATAGTTGGTCTGTTTTTTGAATTTGGTTTATCCATTGATTAGGTGATTCTTTTTGAGCACCGCTAACATCAAAATGGAGCCTTCTGTGCCTAAACCAATCCGAAAAGCTGTTTTTCCCGTTGCGGGACTCGGCACCCGTTTTCTGCCAGCGACAAAAGCTGTTCCTAAGGAAATGCTGACGATCGTTGATAAGCCTGTCATTCAATATGCTGTTGACGAGGCGCTGGCGGCCGGAATTGAGACGCTCATCTTTGTGACCGGTCGGAACAAGGGTGTTATCGAAGATCACTTTGATATGGCTTATGAATTGGAAGCTACACTTAAGGCGCGCAGCAAAGAAGCTGCGATGAAAATTCTAGAAGCGCAGCTACCACCTGCGGGCAGTAGTCTTTTCACGCGACAGCAAGCGCCTTTGGGGCTGGGGCATGCGGTATGGTGTGCACGTGAAATCGTTGGCGATGACCCTTTCGCTGTCTTGTTGCCGGACATGTTAATGAGTGGCAATCGTGGTGCATTGAAACAAATGGTAGATGTTTATAATCAGCATGGTGGGAATATAGTTTCGCTTTCTGAATGTGATCCTTCGGAAGCTCACAATTACGGCATTGTCTCGAAGGGCGAGGATTTTGGCTCTCACTTTGAAGTTACCGGCATGATTGAGAAACCCG
This sequence comes from Pseudomonadota bacterium, assembly GCA_039178065.1. Lineage (GTDB taxonomy): Bacteria > Pseudomonadota > Alphaproteobacteria > Rhizobiales > Rhizobiaceae > Ahrensia. The sequence goes on from JBCDFK010000159.1 coordinate 3,204, forward strand.
CTGCCGGGACTGCGCCGTCCAATTATTACATCAATGGGCGTTACATTCTTGATTCCAAAATTATGGAACTTCTGAGCAACCAGGAAGCCGGCGCGGGCGGCGAGATTCAATTGACCGACTCCATGCTCACCTTGATGTCTGACCAGAAGATGTTTGGTACGCCCTTTGCTGGTGAAACATATGATTGTGGATCCAAGCTTGGATTTCTGACTGCCAATATGGCGCTTGGTCTCAAAGATGCTGAATTGGGTAGTGAACTTGGAGCGTTGATGCGAAAAATGCTTGGCTAGGCTGGTTCATATCCATTTGGATTCTTTGATTGCCACCGCCATGTATCAACACACATATCTTCCAGGCTTTTGTGTGCTGTCCAATCCATCAATTCTTTGGCGCGGGAAGCATCGGCGTAACAAGTTGCAATGTCACCGGGCCGGCGCTCAACGATTTTGTAGGGTACTTTTTGGCCACTTGCTGCTTCAAAAGCTTTGACCATCTCAAGCACACTGACGCCATTACCGGTGCCTAAATTGACCGGTGTACATTGCGGCTCTGACATCAAATTGAGCGCAGCAACATGGCCTTTGGCTAAATCGACAACATGGATATAATCACGCACACCGGTGCCATCCGGCGTATCATAATCATCACCAAAAACGGATAGCTCATCGCGGCGCCCAATGGCTGTCTGACTGATAAACGGCATCAAATTGTTTGGAATGTCTGATGGATCTTCGCCTATCATGCCCGACAGATGAGCGCCGACAGGATTGAAATATCTCAATATGCAGATTGACCATTCAGGGTCCGACGCGTAGAGCGCTCGAAGCATTTCTTCGACCATCAGCTTGGTTTGCCCGTAAACACTGGCAGTTGATAAGTGATGATCTTCGGGAATTGGTAATTGTTGTGGGTCGCCATAGACGGTTGCGGACGACGAAAAGATCAGTTTTTTGACGCCGACATTTGCCATAGCTTTAAGCAACCGTTCGCTGCCACCAACGTTCACCTCATAATATTTAAGAGGGTTTGCCATGCTTTCGCCAACCGCTTTGTAGCCTGCAAAATGAATTACGGCATCGCAATCGTGATCTGTCAGGGCATTTTCGATTACTGCTGTGTTACGAATGTCTCCTTCAATGATGGTCGGTGCTTCTTGAAAGAGCATGGATAAACGATCCAAAACCCCACTTGAAGAATTTGAGAAGTTGTCGAGAATTATGGGTGTGTAACCAGCTTCCTTTAGCTCAACATATGTATGTGAACCAATGTATCCGGCGCCTCCGGCTACTAATATGTTTTTTACAGAACCCATAGGTATTCCACTATCTCAATTTCTTGTAGGCTCCATTGTAATACAAATTAGTAAGCGTTGGATGAATCTAGAGGCGCCATACTTTTGGAATGTCGCGGCTTTCGCGCGCCGCAGTTAATACGGGCACGAGGGTTTGGCGCAATGCATACATGTCTTGTGCCACGAAACGCGCAACTATCTTATCTGCCATGCCGCTAACACTCCAATTTGCATTTGGCGTGATTGCATTGCGCATCGCGCCAATCAGAAGCTCGGACCGGCTTTGCTGTGCATCTGGAAGACAAATAACAAGTGTTGCGAAACTTGCGGCACCATCAAGCACCGATTGATGGGATATTAGTTTTTCGATATTCCCATTCATTTTCACGTCGTCGGCGTGAATTAGTTTTCCATCTCGTTTAATGCGCCATTTATCTGACAACTTAATGTTTCGGGCTGGTTCGCCCATGGCCTGCCTGCCAAGAACCACTGCTTCAAGGCCTATGAAATGAGCTGAATTCGCAAGCTGGATATCAATGCTTCTCTGTAATCTGCCTTCATCAAAGAGGATGGTTTCTTGAGGCAGCCACTCCACACTCGCATTCTCATCAACCTTGATGGTCGACTGAATATAGGCCGTACCCGCCTCGCTCTTGTAGATTTTCTCACATGCTTGGGTTGTTATAATGGCGTGGGAAGATTTACCTGCCTCGATTTCCCAACTTAGCTGATCGCCGCCTGTCATGCCGCCAGATGTGTTTATCAATACTGCTTCAAGCGATTGATCGTATGATTTCGGTATGCGAATTTTTGCATTGGATTTTTGATAAAGGTCTAAAATTTGCGTTTTGCCGTCGCTGGCTTTTGTTGCAAGACGACCTTCGCCAATTGAGCGCTGCATCTTCAATTTTTGCGTGCTCTGCGTCTTTAATTGTGGCGCCACCAAATCCAAATCTCGTCTCCCCACTGATAAAAAGTCAGCTGTTCAGTCTATCCAACTTCAGTTTCTTAACAGTGTCGTCGCCAATATGCCGCTTGCCGCGTTTGGCCGCCAATTCGCTCTGTTTTTGGCGTTCCGCAAAGCGCGCGCGATCTGCCTCTGAATAATTGTCGAAGCAGTAATGGCAGCTGATGCCGGCAACGAATTTGGGCGAACGCAAATCCTCAGGAGACAGTGGATGACGACAGGCACGACAGAGTTTGTGGTCGCC
>JBCDFK010000160.1:0-5690 GCA_039178065.1 Pseudomonadota bacterium
CGTAATCGTCGCGCAATCAAGGGCTTGTAGGAGAGACAATGGATAGTGCTGCCAGTAATGGATTGAAGCTTGATAAGGTGACGATTGCGCTCGATGGACGCACACTTGTCAATGTCGATTATACAATCATGCCAGGCGATATTTTGACCGTGATGGGTCCATCAGGATCAGGAAAATCCACCTTACTCGCCTTCATTGGCGGATTTCTGGATCCTGCATTTGTGGCTACTGGTGAAGTCTACTGTGGTGATATGAATATTACGACCTCGAAACCGCAGGACCGAAGAGCCGGATTATTATTTCAAGATCCTTTGCTATTTCCGCATATGTCGGTTGGCGGCAATCTCATGTTTGCAATTCCAAGCTGGGTACAGCCCAAGTCGGATCGCAGAGAACGAGCGATTATGGCGCTCGCTGAGGTGGGGTTGGACGGCTTTTTCGATCGGGACCCTGACACTCTATCTGGTGGTCAAAAAGCGCGTGTTGCACTCGCACGTGTGCTGATTTCTGAACCGGCATTTCTGCTTCTCGATGAACCTTTTTCCAAACTCGATGCTGGCAGGCGCAACCAGATGAGAGAACTGGTTTTTGATAACGCCAAGCGGCGAACATTGCCTGTTTTGCTTGTTACACACGACCAAGCCGATGCGGATGCGACGGGCGGTAAAATCATTGAAGTTGGCGCGCAGCTTCAAAACCAATAAAGCATTGACATGATGCATCATGACCTTCCCGTATTAGAGGTACTGCCAGCGCTTAGTAAATCACTAAGCAACAAGGGGTCGGCTGTGTTGGTGGCGCCGCCAGGCGCAGGAAAAACGACTGCGGTGCCTCTCGCGCTGCTCGATCAACCATGGCTCGGCAACAACAAAATCATATTGCTCCAACCTCGGCGCTTGGCGGCGCGAACAGCAGCCAGGCGAATGGCTTCGTCCCTTGGCGAAAAGGTGGGGGACCGCGTCGGTTATCGTATGCGTTTCGATACTAAGGTGAGCGAGGCCACGAAAATTGAGATTGTCACAGAGGGCGTATTTCAACGCATGATAAGCGACGATCCGGCGCTTGACGGCATTGGTTGCGTGATCTTTGACGAGTTCCACGAACGCTCGTTGGATGCAGATTTTGGATTGGCACTTGTGCTGGATGTAAAGAGTGCACTTCGTGAAGACTTACGCGTATTGGTGATGTCAGCCACCCTCGACGGTGCAGCCGTTGCCAATTTGATAGGCGATACGGATGTAATTGAAAGTCAGGGCCGAATGCATCCGGTCGATGTCCGTTATAGCCCGCGCCCGGCCAATCAATCTATTGAAGAAGCGATGGCTGGCACCATTCGTAAGGCATTGATGGAGGAAGAGGGCAGCATATTGGCATTTCTGCCAGGTCAGGCTGAGATTAGAAGGACCAAAGAGCAATTGTTAGGCAGACTGCCGGCCAACGCATTCATGGCTCCACTGTTTGGCGCAATGGACATTCGAGATCAGGACTTAGCGGTTCAGCCGCCAGAGCAAGGCCAGCGAAAAATAGTACTCGCAACGGCATTGGCTGAAACATCAATCACAATTGATGATGTTCGTATTGTTATTGATAGCGGCTTAGCTCGATTGCCAAATTACGAGGCCGCGCTTGGCATCTCAACTTTGGTAACCAAGCGAGCATCGCAAGCCAGTATCGCGCAGCGAGCAGGGCGGGCTGGCCGGACAAGTCCTGGTATTGCAATTCGTCTATGGCAGGAGGCTCAGACCGCTGCATTGCCGGCATTTGAAACGCCGGAGATCATGCAAGCTGACTTATCAACCTTGCTCCTTGATTGTTTGGCTTGGGGGGTGTCCGGCCCAAACGAGTTGGAATTTATCGATCAGCCTCCGACTGCGCATGTCGCTGAAGCGAACAAGCTGCTTTTAAATCTGATGGCAATAGATTCCGCTGGCCAAATGACCCAGAAAGGCAAAGCACTATCAAAGATTAGCCTAGAGCCCCGCCTGGCATCGATGGTTCTCGAGGGAAGAAACGAGGAAGACATGCGCCGCCGCGCATTTCTGGCTTTGCTGCTAGGCGAGCGTGGTCTAGGGGGCAAATCCAGTGATGTCGCGCGACGATTTGAACAAGCTTGGGGTGAAAAAACGGGCCGCGCAGCAGCTGTTCGAAAACTCGCCGCGCGGATCGCTTCGGACGCGGTGGCTTCCGAGAACGAAACAGAGCGATCGTCCGTAGCGATGATGTTGTGCGATGCCTTTCCAGATCGCGTCGCCAAAGCGCGCGCCGGTCAGACGGGCCAATTCGTGATGGCCAATGGACGCGGCATAATGGTGGATGAGACTGATCCGATGGCGCGATCAATTTTTGTCGTTGCAGCTGATATTATTGGTTCGGCAAAAATTGCGCGTGCCACCGGTCTAGCGGAAATAGATGAGCAGACGTTGCTGACGCGTTTCCAAAAGCAGATAACGACACGCAATCACTATTCGTTTAATAAGCAAAGTGGTCGACTAACAGTGCGTGCAGCAAGAAAATTGGGTGCAATTACGCTGTCAGATTCGCCGCGACCTCTTGAATCGAGCCCAGAAACTGAGGCCGCTTTGCTGGCTGCCGTGCAACAACACGGTTTGCGTATTTTGCCTTGGTCAAAATCGACGACAGCGCTCCGAGCACGCCTTGCTTGGCTTTTCAGTGCTTTAGGGCCGCCATGGCCTGATTTGACTGACGAATATTTGCTGAGCAACCTGGATGAGTGGCTTGCACCGTTTTTGGCAGGTCAAACAAGTTTTAGCCGTCTTGCCGATGGTGGTTTAAAAGATGCAATATTGAGCATAGTGCCACCAGAATTGCAGTTCGATATAGATCGCCTGGCCCCATCACACTTTCGCGTGCCGACGGGTTCAAACATCACCCTAGACTATAATATAAATGGTGATGCGCCCGTTCTTAGTGTTCGAGTTCAGGAGCTTTTTGGTCTCAATAAGCATCCATCAATAGGCGGAGGGAAAGTTGCGCTGATCGTTGAATTGTTGTCGCCGGCGCAACGTCCAATTCAGTGCACGCAAGATTTGCCTGCCTTTTGGCAGGGAAGCTGGGCTGATGTCCGCGCAGACATGCGAGGCCGATATCCTCGCCATGAATGGCCTACAAATCCCGCAGAGGCTGCGCCGACACGTCGCGCCAAACCGCGCAAATAATTGTTTTCAATCCAGTTTCATCCCTTCCCCTTCGCTGCTTTGAAGCCATATAAGGGCACATGAATACTCGTTTGAATGAGCATGACGGCTATACAAGCCGTAGAATCAGACTCGCAACGCTTACCAACATCCGATGGCTGGCAGTGTTGGGACAAAGCACAGTATTGGCGCTCGTTTCAGGATATCTAGAATACCCGCTGCCAATTATTCAATGTTTCACGCTTGTCGCCATGTCGGCCGCCCTGAACATCTACAACACGTGGCGGTTTCCTGCCATTAAGCGCATAAGTTCGTCGCAGGCATTTATAACGCTACTATTTGATACGATGCAGCTCGCTGCGCTGTTATACTTGACCGGCGGCATGACCAATCCGTTTGCCATTTTGCTGATCGTGCCGGCAATCATCTCCGCCGCGACGCTGCCGCCCAGGTTTACAGCCGCATTGTCAATATCGGTTGCGATTGCCGCCAGTCTTTTGGCCTTTTGGCATTTGCCGCTGCCATGGGCGTCTGGCACGCAACTTAATTTTCCCTTCATCTACACATTGGGTCTCTGGGGCGCTCTTGTGTCATGCTTGCTGTTCGCAACCTTCTATGTGTACCGCGTAGCGGGGGAAGCGCGCCGCTTATCGGATGCGCTGGCATCCACTGAGTTGGTAATACAAAGAGAGCAGCATCTATCGGATCTGGATGGAATGGCCGCCGCTGCTGCCCATGAGCTCGGCACTCCCTTAGCGACCATTAGCTTAGTAGCTAAGGAAATGGATCGCGCGGTAAAAGCGGATAATCCACTAAAGGAAGATATCGGCCTGATGCGAGGGCAAGCAGATCGCTGTCGTGAAATACTAAGCCGCTTAAGCACGCTTGGATCGGACAATGCAGACCCAATTTCACAAATTCCGCTTTCGGTGATGATAGAAGAAATCATTGCACCACATCGCGAATTTGGCGTTGAAATCCTAACCAATGTCCGGGGGCGTACGACCAATGAACCAATTGAACTTCGAAATTCCGGCCTTATGTATGGACTCGGAAACATCGTTGAAAATGCGGTCGATTTTGCCAAGCAAAGCGTTAGTGTTGAAGTAAGCTGGAACGACAAAGAAATAACGGTGCGCATCAAAGATGATGGGCCAGGATTTGAAACGGAACAGCTGGTACATTTGGGTGAACCCGAAGTTGGCAATGTGCGCGGAGCCACACGAACTCGAAAGGGTAGCTCGGGTTTGGGCTTAGGTATTTTTATCGCAAAGACGCTGATGGAGAGAAATGGGGCCCGTGTATATTTTGCTAATGGCTCAGAGCCCGGGGAGGGTGCCGTCATTACAACTATATGGCCGAAATCGTCGATTTCGAAGTAGAAAAGATGAAGTGCTCGAGGGAAAAACAATGACAATAGAAACTGACACCACTCAAAAAGCCGAACTTGGCGAAGATAAGAGCCTCTTGCTTGTTGATGGCGATAGCTCTTTCTTGCGCCGCTTGGGTCGCGCAATGGAAAGTCGTGGTTTTGATGTTGATATGGCCGAAAGCGTCGCGGCAGGGCTTGCAAAAGTGAAGACTGCGCCTCCGGCTTATGCTGTTGTTGATTTAAGGCTTGAAGACGGCAATGGGCTTGATGTGGTGAGCGCTCTGCATGAAAAACGTCAGAGCGCAAAAGTGGTAGTTCTCACCGGCTATGGAAACATTGCGACAGCTGTTACTGCCGTAAAGCTGGGAGCGATAGACTATCTGGCCAAACCAGCCGATGCCGACGATGTGTTCAATGCCCTAATGATGGAGCCGGATGAAAAGGCCCCGCCGCCTGAAAACCCAATGTCTGCAGACCGGGTTCGGTGGGAGCATATTCAGCGTGTCTATGAAGCCTGTGATCGCAATGTTTCGGAGACAGCGCGCCGTCTAAACATGCATCGCCGAACATTGCAGCGCATCTTAGCAAAACGCGCACCGCGCTAGTCTTCTGGTGCGTATCCGGCCAGTTCCGCCTGAAAAAGGCGGTTGGCCGCAAATTGAGCAAAGCGCGTTGTGATAGTTTTGCGTCTCGCAGCATTGAGCTTGTCGGTTTCACAATCTCGAATTATTGCAGCGCCCTTATCATCAGCAAGCATAAAGCCACATGAGCTGGGAAATAGCGCCTCCGGTACATCTGGCAGGGTAGCAAAGTACAGTTTGTCGCAATATTCATGATAGTCAGGCCACTTACTGTCGGCCTTTATGTCTTCAACCGACGATTTGATCTCGATAATCCAAATGGTTCCATCTTTGAATAAGGCCATCAAATCCGCGCGTCTTCCATTTGCCAATGTCAGCTCTGGAACATGTGCAGCCCCCATCTCCGAAAGCAACAATTGAACACCGCGTCGAACGGCCATGGCACGATCGGATTGGCGCCCGTCAATCAGCGGATTCGCGTTATGCAGACTGACGATTGGCATCGGTTCCTTTCAAATTTGAATCATTGTGTGCAAAATGACACATTATTTCATCTAATATGAGTCTATTGAGTGATTATCA
>JBCDFK010000161.1:0-5675 GCA_039178065.1 Pseudomonadota bacterium
CGTCTATGCCTTCGGCTTGGATCAGCTGTTTGATCAGTCGCTTCTGATCATCAGTATCCAAAATGGTGAAGTCTGATTTTAGACCAACAAGTTCCGCATGCTTGCGTAGAATTTTTACGCCAATCGAGTGGAATGTTCCGAGCCAAGGCATGCCTTCCACTGCGCCGCCAACTAGAACGCCAATGCGTTCTTTCATTTCGCGCGCAGCTTTGTTGGTGAATGTCACGGCGAGGATTTGACTGGGCCATGCATGCCCTTGGTCCAATATATGGGCAATGCGGGTCGTAAGCACGCGCGTTTTGCCCGTTCCAGCGCCTGCCAGTACAAGAACAGGTCCTTGAATTGTCTCTACTGCACGGCGTTGTTCAGGATTGAGGCCATCGAGATAATTGGGCGCTGATCGTGCCGCCATTGCACGCGCGGCAATACCGGAACCTTGACCCGTATGGGCCATATTTCCCTGAGGTTCGCTGAAGCCAGCTGGGCCATCATCAAACGGAATATCGTCAAAAGGGTTGCTCATTTGTTCGCAATGTAGTGATTCGGGCGGAAAATGCGAGGATTTTAGGCCGTCAACCTGACTTGATTAACGACTTGGTAATCAACTTTAGCGTATTTTAACCAAATGGAACGGGTTTTTATGACGCTGGCGGTCTGGACAACATTGGCATTTGCCGATGCGTCTTTCCTTTTGGCAGCGAGCTCTGAAGTTGAAGAAATTGAACTGATCCGTGCGAGTGGACCGGTTGCTCAACTCGACTTCATGACCACGGGTCCTAGGGAAAGCACGACATCACAGGGCATAATGCCTCATTTGGATGGCTGTAGTGCTGAGTGTCAGGCCGAGCGGCTTGGCCTGGTGTTTGACGACTAATCGAAAAATTAGCGATGCTCTTCTACGCTTGCGTCGATTAGCGCGTCGTTGAACGTGCGCAGCGCTTTGACTTGTGTCGCCCAGCCAATAATCTTCGTGTTGTCGATCTCATCAACGACCGGCAGACGTTGATGGCCACCTGCATCGAATTGGCGGAGGGCGTGATCTATGGTGTCGGTTGGCTTTAGCGAGGGAGTATGGAGTTTCGGGTCCATTTTTTCTGGTTCGGTTCCGGGTTCGAGAACGTCGAAGAAGTCCATCACCTTTTTTGTGCGCATGATGGCCCTGTGGGGGCCGAGATGGTCAAACAAACCACGCATCTCAAGCTGCCAATGAAAATATGAATGCCCGTGCACGGCTTGATTTACACCATGCGCGATTGCAACTGATAAAAGCAGCGCGATGGATAGGGCATAACCGCCGGTCAGCTCAAATACAATCATTGTTGTTGAAATGGGTGCACCAAGAACGGCGCCAGCTACCGCGCCCATGCCCAAAATTGCATATAGACCACCACTTGAGGCGAGTTCCGGGAAGGCACTGCCCGCAATGAGACCAAATGCACCTCCCGTCGCAGCGCCCAAATAAAGAGCGGGCGAGAATATGCCACCGCCAAAGCGCGAGGCTAGTGTAATCGCGGTCGCCGCAGTCTTTGCAACGATCAAAATGAATAACAGGCTTAGCGGAAGTTGGTTCCACAACATGCGGTCGGTGACCTCGTAACCCACGCCTAATATTTCAGGTAGGAATATTCCCATGATGCCAATTGCGAAGCCTCCAATAACCGGGCGCAGCCAAAGCGGAATTTTTATGTCTCGCGCTACGTAGTCTGCTGAAAAGAGCGAAAATTGGAAGATGATGGCAACAATCGCGCACACGACACCGAGCAGCGCAAAGGCCGGAAATTCCCAAAATGATGTGATTTGATAGGCCGGAATAAGGAAAGCTACCGACTCGTTAAACCATAGGCGCGACAATACCGATCCGGCTGTCGATGCAATGACAATGGGCACAAATGATCGCATTGCGTAGTGCTGAAGAATGACTTCATGGGCGAACAATACGCCTGCGATCGGCGCGTTGAACGAAGCCGATATGGCACTTGCCACACCAGCAGCAAGCAATGTTTTGGATGTCCAAGCGGGTAGTTTGCGATTGTCCGCTACGACGCTTGCAAGCGTGGCGCCAAGATGCACTACGGGGCCTTCGCGACCAGCGCTTGCACCCGAACCCAAAGAGATTGCCGATATTAGCGATGACCAGAGGCCTTCTCTAAGATCGAGCGTTCTTCCATGGTTTGTACGGGCTTCAATTACATCGGCCACGCCGCCGGCACGTCGCGCGTTCAGTCTTTGTAGTAGCTGTCCTACGATCAGTCCGCCGACCACTGGCGCGAGCAAAATCCAATACCAGGCCACATTGAGCGCCGACGTCAGCGTGTTTTCGTCACTACTCGAAAGCCAGAAGAGTTGAAAAAATCCGATCGCTTCGCGGAAGATAATCGCAGCCACACCTACCGACACGCCAATTATCACCGATAGGACCCACATATGTGGCGACGCAGATTCAATGAAGCTTACCCAATTTGGACGAATCCAGCCGGCAACAATGCTCGGCAATTTTTTCGGTATGAAAGACTTCATGGCAGCGCCGATTGGTTTACTTATCTATCCATAGGGCTGGGCAGCGCGGATTGGCAAGTGTGTTAAGTAAGATTGCCAAAAATCTTGCTTTTGCTGCTTTAGAGTGCAACTTGAAGCATCGCACCATATGGCTCGTGTAAGAGGAAACCATGGGACTAAAAGACATCACGATTGTTGAACGCAATGAAGATGGCATCGCATTAACACTCAGCATCTTGAAACAAATGTTTGGAGAGGCGTTTCAAACAGGACAATCGCTGCGCGAGCAGCATGCGCATACAACCACATACATTCCAGCACAGTTGCCTGATGGTGTCTTGTTTGCAAAGAGCAGCGAAGATGTTCAAGCAGCGGTCGAAATCTGTGCGCAACACAAAGTTCCGATCATCGCTTTTGGTACTGGTACGTCACTGGAGGGTGGCGTCAATGCACCCGGTGGTGGGATATCTATCGATGTCAGTCAGATGGATAAAGTTCTCTCCGTCAATGCTGAAGACCTGGATTGTGTCGTCCAGCCGGGCGTAACTCGCGAAGATCTCAACACCTATTTGCGTGATACCGGATTATTTTTTCCAATAGATCCTGGCGCCAATGCAAGTATTGGCGGGATGACTGCAACGCGCGCATCAGGCACCAATGCAGTTCGATATGGTACGATGAAGGATTGTGTTCTGGGTTTGGAAGTAGTTCTGCCCAATGGTCGAAAAATCACAACATCGCAGCGTGCGCGCAAAAGTTCGGCCGGCTATGATTTGACCAGATTAATGGTTGGCTCAGAAGGAACGCTTGGTGTCATTACCGAAATCACATTGAAATTACATGGTATTCCGCAGGCAATAACGTCAGGTGTTTGTCCGTTTCCGTCTTTAGATGCTGCGGTTCAAGCCGTCATTTTGACCATTCAAATGGGTTTGCCAGTTGCGCGTATTGAGTTGGTCAATGCGCTGCAAATGAAGGCCATCAATGCCTATTCAAAGCTCGACTATGATGAAACTCCGTGCCTGTTTTTAGAGTTTCATGGAACAGATGCTGGTGTTGCCGAACAATCTGAATTGTTTGGCGAAATAGCGGCCGATCTCGGTGGCGGACCATTTCGATGGTCAGGATTGGAGGAAGAGCGTAAGTAACTTTTGATAGCGCGCCATGATGCATATTGGGCAAATCTAGCTTTGCGACCAGGATGCGAAGGTATTGCTACCGATGTCTGCGTACCAATCTCACGTTTAGCTGATTGCATTTCGGAAACCGAGCGAGACATCGCGGATAACGACCTGATCGCACCGATTGTTGGGCATGCAGGTGATGGCAATTTTCACGTCCTATTGTTGATCGATGACAAAGATCCGAAGGAAATTGCAGCGGCAGAGGAATTTGTATCACGGTTGAATGAACGCGCACTGCAAATGGGCGGGACATGCACCGGCGAGCACGGTATCGGTCAGGGAAAGATTAAGTTCTTGGAGATGGAGCTGGGTGGTGCCGTTGATGTTATGCGCGCCATTAAACAAACATTGGATCCAGACAACATAATGAATCCGGGCAAAATATTTCGGATCTAATAAGTTTTTGCTTTCAGGCTCGAATTGTCTTGATTAAGTCACTTTACAAGACAATTTTGAACATGTGGTCTATAGCATATTGCTGTTAGGGTTTGACGTTGCGACTATTTGTACTCATCGGTGGGTTGATTTTATTGGTGCTGCTAGCAGCACTGATTGGACCTTACTTTGTTGATTGGGGTAACTATCGCGATCGATTTGAAACCGAAGCAAGCCGAATTTTGGGACAGGAGGTACGCGTTGAAGGTGCTGCGTCCGCCCGACTAATACCATTTCCGTCAGTAACATTTACCGATGTGAGGGTCGGACCCAGAGGTGCCTCAAACATTACCATTGAAGAGTTTTCGATGGATGCGGAACTCGCGCCGTTTCTAAGTGGTGAAATATTGATTTTTGATATGCGTCTGGTTTCGCCGGTCATCCGTTTGGATTTGGATGAGCAGGGGCGTCCGGTTTGGAATTGGCCATCGCAAACACCCGTCGACCCAGCTCAAATTACGCTTGAAAGTGCTGCATTTACTGATGGAACGCTATTGCTTCGTGACAGGAGAGACAACCGGCAGTGGGATTTTACTGGATTAAATGGAACAGCCGCTGCCGATAATTTGTTTGGTCCTTGGCGCATTGAAGGTGACGGCCTGGTTCGCGGCACTTACTTTACAACCTCCATCACGACCGGTTTTCTTAGCCGAGATGGTTTCTCGGCACGTGTTGCCGCTGAGCTGCCGGAAAACAACCTCACCATTGTAACAGATGGCCGCGTGGCGCCGCCCGAGGGAGAAGTCAGTCGTTGGTATTCTGGCGCATTTAACCTAAAGCCCACAGACAACACGGCTGGTGACTATCGGCTTGAAGGTATTTTTGAGGCTGACGCTCATTCTTTTGTTGTCGAACAATTTCGCGGGGATTTCGGAAGCCAAGAGGATCCTTATACAATTAACGGATCTGCGGAGATTATTGGCGGACCCGAACCAAAATTTGCGCTAGAGGCAAAGGGAAATCAAATCAATGTTCTGCAGGAAGATAATGCTGCAAGCGCGCTTTCTGTTTCCGACCGATTATCAGCCTTGCAAGGTGTTCTGACCACTTTGCCGTTTCCGCCAATTCCTGGAAAAGTGAACTTAGACCTACCGGCCTTGGTTGCTGGAGACACAACCATTCGTGACCTGAAACTAGAGGCATCGCCGGATCCTTCTGGAGAAGGGTGGGCGATTGCACATGTGGAAGGCAAATTACCGGGCCGAACACTGGTTGAAGGCAATGGCTTATTATCGCTTGCCAACAAGGATGATCCAGAAAGCCAAAATAAGTTCACAGGCCAGATGCTTTTGGCCTCTCGTCAGCCCTCGGGCTTAGCGGGCTGGCTCACAAGCGATGTTGATGAGGTCATTCGCTTGCTGCCCAACGCTGGTTTTAGCGCAGCTGTAGATTTTAGCTCTGAACGGCAGAGCTTTTCCGACCTTGAAGTGATACTCGGCGACGCCTCATTTTCTGGCGAGGTTGTGCGAAACTCCGCGCGCGAGACCCTTCCTTACATCTCCATCGCGCTTTCCGGGAATAAACCAGATTTGGAAACCATCAATGCTTTGTCGAGCGTGA
>JBCDFK010000162.1:0-5672 GCA_039178065.1 Pseudomonadota bacterium
CTGGGTGGTGATGATGCAGGCGGCGGCGTCGTCTGGGCACCGCAGGTAATTGAAAGCGCGTCTGCCCACGGTTTGGTCTTGGGTGAAAATGGAACGCTCTATGATACCCATCAAGGACAATCCCTTCCCGAAGGCGTCGGCGCCATGCCACTGCTTTCGGAAGAACAGTTGAAAGCATATCCTGAGCCCTCAGTTCAGGAAGTTATTCCAAACTATGTCGCGCGTTACTGGGACCTGATAGCTCTGGCATCTGGACAACCTGCGAAGGTAATCGGTGAGGACGCCAAGCTTCGAGACAAGCCTGGTTTCGAAGTTGATCTCATCCGAGAGAACTCAATTTCCGACGATATCTATTCCACGGAGTGCCACGAAGTCCTGATGGTCATGCGCGGATATTGGAAGGTGAAGCTCGACGGAATTGAAACGGTACTCGCACCAGGCGACACCATGGCAGTGCCACCGGATGCAAAACGTTCCATCGCGCCTTCAATGACAGGCGAAGCGAGCATGTATCGTGTACGCAACACCGAGGATCCGGCCGGATCAACTTGGGTGCCTCAATAAGGAAAAACCATGACTAAAATTCACACCACTCATGTCGGCTCACTACCACGCACGCAGAAGGTCGTTGACTTCATTTTTGCGCGCGAAAATGAGCAACCTTATGACGAGGCAGAATTTGACGCGGCCATGACAGAGGCTGTCGATGAAACAGTGAGACAACAGGTTGAAGCCGGGATAGATTTGGTTTCTGATGGCGAAACATCCAAGATTTCTTATGCCACCTATGTAAAGGACCGCTACACCGGTTTTTCTGGAGATAGTCCTCGAAATGCGCCGGCCGACCTGAAAATGTTTCCATCGTTTCTGAAACGTTTGGCCGATGATGGTGGTACACCGCAATATGCGCGTCCCATGTGCACGGGCGAAGTAAAATCAAAGGGACAGGGCGAGCTCCAAAAAGACATCAGCAATCTGAAAGCAGCAATCGCTAAGCATGGTGCTTCGGGCGGTTTCATGAACGCAGCATCACCTGGTGTTATTTCGCTATTCCTACAAAATGATCATTATCCAAACCGAGATGCATATCTTGCGGCACTCGCTGACGCTATGAAGGAAGAATACGAAACAATCATTGATGCTGGCCTGACGGTTCAGCTCGATTGCCCAGACTTGGCGCTCTCGCGCCATATGCTGTTTAATGATCTATCAGATGCAGAATTCGTGCAGATTGCTGAAAGCCATGTTGAGGCGCTTAACCACGCATTGCGCGACGTCCCACAAGAAAAAGTGCGCATTCACATTTGCTGGGGCAATTATGAAGGACCCCATTGTTGCGACATACCAATGGACACGGTTTTTTCCACGCTGATGAAAACAAAAGCACGCTTCGTTTTGTTTGAAACATCAAACCCACGCCATGCTCATGAGTGGACCGTCTTTCGCGATCGAAAGTCCGAAATACCCGATGATAAAGTTCTAGTACCCGGAGTGGTAGATACGACAACCAACTTTGTTGAGCACCCCGAACTTGTGGCCCAACGCATTGGCCGATTTGTTGATATTGTTGGTGTTGAACGCGTCTATGCCGGTTCCGATTGCGGCTTTGGCACGTTCGCCGGCTTTGGTGCTATTGATCCGAGCATCGCCTATGCAAAACTGAAAAGCCTGAGCGATGGCGCTTCCATGGCTTCAGCCAACGCGTAATTATCATGCCGCGGGAAACGCTTGTTCTACTGCCCGGCATGATGTGCAATGCAGGCTTGTTTGCTCCTCAATCAGCGGCAATGCGCGCGCAATATGACATCATCATTCCTGATTTAGTCTCGCCATCTATCGAACAGATGGCGCAATCGGTTTTGGATGACATCACCAGCAAAAACTTCAACCTAGCCGGGCTTTCAATGGGCGGCATTGTGGCCATGGAAATAGTGCGGCAAGCGCCAGAGCGTGTCGATAGATTAGCACTGTTAGATACAAATCATTTTGCAGATGCGGCAGCAAACTTCGCACTACGTAACCGCCAGATCGAAGATGTTAAAAGCGGCAAACTGCGCGAGGTGATTATTGAAGAAATGAAGCCAGTATATCTGGCAAACAAAAACAGAGATAACCAAGCACTGTTGGACACGCTCATCAATATGGCGATGACCGTTGGATCTGAAACCTTTATTGCTCAGTCCATTGCTTTACGCGATCGCAGCGATCAGACTGAAGCGCTGAAAAACTACCTTGGCCCTAGTCTGGTACTTTGCGGCAAAGAAGACAATCTGTGTCCAGTGGAAAGACATGAACAAATGGCTGATCTATTGGTAAATTCAGAACTCAAAGTAGTTGCAGATACCGGACATATTTCGACATTGGAATCACCCGACAAAGTGACCGCTGCAATGAAGCTATGGCTACAATCACCCTTAGCGACAAATACATTATCAGACTAGTTAGTGATGCTATCGTCTGCAGCGATTGCTCAATATTTTTGAGAGATGCACGCTTCATCCATAGTTGGGATTAGGCGCCTTGGGTTAGCAAATAGCGCCTAGATTTCATTGGCCGCATGCTTAATGGCTGCATCAGTTATCGCCAAATCTTCTGAAGTGAGAGCTAAACTCGGATAGGTCTTTCCCGGCGATTTAAATATGCCCTGCTCGCGAAGAACGCTATTGAAACGCGTATTAGTCGCAGAATCTGAGCCGTGCACGTCGCGATAGTTCCGAACTGGCTTGTCGGTGAACACAATATCAAACAGCGTATCATCTCCGACAATTTCAATATTTGCACCAGCATTTTTCAAGTGTGTTTCAAACATGGTCTTTAGTTGGCCACCCAGGGTGCGCAATTTGGTGTAGGCTCCTTCGCGTCTAAGTATTTCGAGCGTTTTCAATCCCGCTGCTGAAGCCACCGGATTGCCCGAGAGCGTTCCCAGCTGCATCAACCATTTGTCTGGTCCAACTGTGCTCTTATCAAAGTGCCGCATGATTTCTTCGCTACCAACAATTGCCGCCAAGGGAAAACCACCGCCGATTACCTTTCCCAATGTCGCGACATCCGGCGTCACTCCATAGAGTGCTTGCGCACCGCCATAGTCAAATCGGAAACCTGTCACCACTTCATCGAAGATAAGCACAATGCCATGTTTGTCGCACTCCTCTCGGAGTGCAGCTAAAAAGCCCGGCACTGGCGGCACAATCCGTTGCAAGGGTTCAACAATCACACCAGCAATTTCATCGCCATGCTCTGTCATGAATGAGCGCAGAAATTCAATGTCATTGAAGGGTGCCGCCCAAACGCTATCGCGAACGGCCTCTGGAATGCCTGCAGAGTCTGGCACTGGCTGCGGAAAATTGGCCAATTTGGATGGAGCTAGGCTCATCTGCGCCTCAGCACTCATGCCGTGATAGCCACCTTCAAATTTGAGAATTTTTTCTCGACCGGTGGCCGCTCGCGCCAAGCGCATGGCATACATATCCGCTTCGCCACCAGTCGAAACATAACGTAGCTGATCAGCGCAGGGCACCGCTCGGCAAATCTCTTCAGCCAACTCGATGCCGAGCGCATTATTGGCAAAAAACGTCATGCCTTTAGGTATTTGCTCAAAGATTGCCTCTTGAACTTCTTCATTGCCATGACCAAGCAACATGGGGCCAGAGCCAATTAAATAGTCGACATATTCTTTGCTATTTTCATCCCAAACTCTCGACCCCTTGCCATTGCGAATTACAATACTTGGATCAAAGTTTCCGAATCCAGCACCTGGCAACACCGCCCGTGCTCGCTCAATCCATTCTGCCTGAGTGAGAGTTTTCTTCATGGCGTCAGTCCAATACCAGTTCCGGATTGCCGAGCGTATCTAAATCTGGCGTTATGCCGAGACCAACACCCTCTGGCGGTCTTATGGAGCCCCCATCACGAATTGGCGCATCTTGAGCTAGACGCGGGCTGACATAGCCCGATAAATCGCAGACATTGAGTAGCCGCTTGGGATCGGTAGAAGCACCCATATGCAGCGCAGCGGCGGTGGCAATATCGCTGCCCCAAGTGTCTTCAACGCATAGTTTTGGACCCAAATGCACGCACAAATCACGCGCGGCACGCATAGCTGAAATTCCACCAAATTTTGAAAGCTTCAGCGCAACCGCATCTAATATTCCCATACGGTGCGCCATTAAAAGCGACGGCAAATCATGCGCGAGCTCATCTAACTTCATCGGTAGTCCGGTCGATGCACGAACACGCGCACAGTCTTCCAAAGTCGGACATGGTTGCTCGAGCATTATGTCCAGATGCTGCACAGCACGCCCAACGCGAGATGCATCCATTGAGGTCGAACCGCAGTTCCAGTCTCCATAAACCAGTGGACCCTCACCAACCGCCTCTCGAACTTTTGTCAGGCGTTCAACATCTGTTTGCCAGTCACCTGATGCACCCAATTTGGCCTGGAACTGATTTATCCCTTTAGCCTGGGCATCCTTGGCGATACGCGCCATTTCGTCTGGTTCCACACTTGTAATCGAATGGTAAAGAGGCAGAACATCTGAACGCCGGCCGCCAAGCAGAACATAAAGCGGTAACCCAGCGACCTTTCCTAAAATATCCCACAACGCGATATCCAAAGCGGATTTTGCATATCGATGATCTCTGAGCTGGGCCTCAGCTCTGGCCATCAACGCTTCGACGCCAACCGGATCTGCGCCGATCAAGATGGGCGCTAGCTCTTCCAACGCGGGCGCAACACCGCCCGCATATGCAGGCAAATAATGAGGAATGGGACATACCTCGCCCCAGCCGGTGATGCCATTATCTGTTTCAATGGCCAGCACAACAGTATCGACGGTCGCACAAGTCTTTCCTTCAGCCATGTAGTAAGTATCGTGGCTAGTGAGCGGAACACGCCAGATTTTTATTCGCTTGATCTTCATCCGTGGCCTCCGTAGATCGCGACGGGTTCACCGAGGCTTTCAAAATCAGGCACAACACCTAGGCCCGGCGTGTCTGATGCATAAAGTTTCCCTTCTGCCACAGTCGGACCGCCAACTCCTGTTGAACGGGCATTGTAGTTCATCAAATCCGTAGAATTAACGAGCAGGTTTTCTGGGGTTGATGCGGCAAAGTGTGCGACCGCGGCCGATGTGATTTCACCGCCCCATGTGTCCTCTGCGACCACCGGTATTCGATTGTCGACGAGAAAATCTCGCACCCGACGCGCCTTGGACAGCCCTCCTAGGTTGGAAATTTTGAGGCAACAAATCTCTGCTCCCCGGTCGTGCACAATACGCTGTGCTACATCCATTCCTGTGATGCATTCATCGAGCTTCATCGGTTGAGAAACAAGTGGACGGACCTGCTGACACTCCTCGTAAGTGCGGCATGGTTGTTCAAATATGTAATCCAGATCTCGCGTTGCCTGAGCCACGCGCTTAGCATCATCAATAAGCCAACCCTGATTTGCGTCCGCCATTGCCTTCTCGCCAGGCTTAAGCAACGGCAGGACATGCTGAATTCGCTCAATGTCCCCGCGCCAATCCGCACCAACCTTAATTTGAAATTGCCGGTATCCAGCAGCGCGGTGTCTCTCCAACTCTTCCTGAGTTTCAAGAGCGCTCTTTTGCGGCGCAACACGATACATAGGCGCACCATCAGTGAGCTTGCCGCCAAGAAGCATCCATAGAGGC
>JBCDFK010000163.1:0-5667 GCA_039178065.1 Pseudomonadota bacterium
CAGTGATGCGCGTGAAAAAGATATTCCTCTGGAATTATCTTCATTAAAATGGCTTCAACATCATCGGGCGTTTTAGCTGGTGCAAGGCCAATTCGTGAGCCAATGCGCAAAATATGCGTATCAACCGCCATGGTGGGAATACCGAAGGCCATCGACATAACAACATTAGCCGTCTTACGACCCACGCCTGGCAGTGTTACAAGTTCCTCACGCGTTCTGGGTACAACCGAGTCAAAATCATCAATCAGCTTTTGGCTCAGCAAAATCACATTCTTTGCTTTGTTGCGCCACAGGCCAATAGTGCGGATATATTCGCCGACTTTCTCCTCCCCCAGCGCCAGCATCTTTTCAGGCGAATCGGCAATTTTGAACAATTCACGTGTCGCGCGGTTCACACCAACATCAGTTGCCTGGGCAGAGAGAGCCACGGCCACAACCAATGTATAGGGGTTTACATGCGCTAGCTCGCCCTCTGGCTCAGGTCTTTGAATGGAAAAGCGGCGAAATAATTCGCGTAGTTCATCCTGGCTATATTTGGTGCGCGGCAGGCGTTTTTTGACGCTCCGCTTCACCTTTGCCTTTTTTTCAACAATGGGTGCGGCAATTTTCCCTTTTCGTCTCGTCGTCACTGTCTATATTCTCCACCCATGAGCTCTGCAGATTTTGACATAAGTCCTAGCGGCGAAGATGCAAACCCGATTTTTGCAGCTGAGCTGCGTCCGCATCGCTCGTTGTCGCCAGGCGGCTTCGCGCTTATGATGTTAATCGTCGCGGCTATTTGTATTTCCAATGCATATTTCTACTACCATTTGGGCGCTTGGCCCGTTGCCATATTTTTCTTTTTTGATGTTGTGCTTTTATATGTTGCCTTCAAACTGAGCTATCGCGCGGGCTTGGTGCGGGAGCACATCATGGTGAGCCGCAGTGCTTTGCAAGTACGCAAAATCGAACCAAATGGTCGAGAACGACAACATATATACAATCCATACTGGGCAAAATTTGTGGTCGATCGTCATGATGAGATCGGCATCACATCCATGAAAATTACGGGCGAAGGCTATCAATCTACCATCGGTTCATTCCTTAATCCGGATGATCGTGAGCGCTTTGCAAAGGCCTTTTCAACAGCCTTGGCAAAAGCAAAAAGATAAACGCAAGTTTCGGGTGGCGGCTCACTACACATCATGATTGAATTCACTGAGTTGACGACGAGGTGAGCCATGCAACATTCATCAAATGCACTACAGATCGAACTGACCAATGAGGTTGAACGCGGTAACGATTATTCGAAGATCGCGCGGGTGATTTCGCTTATCAGCGAAAACTATCGTGACCAGCCCTCGCTTGAAGAACTCGCGCTCAATGTCGACATGGAACCAACCGCGTTGCAAAAACTGTTCACGCGTTGGGCAGGCCTATCGCCCAAAGCGTTTCTTCAGGCGGTGACAATTGATCATGCACGGCGATTATTGGCCGCTGATTTGCCTTTACTTGATACCGCCTATGAGCTTGGCCTCTCAGGACCAAGTCGCTTGCATGATCTATTTGTGACCCATGAAGCAATGTCGCCAGGCGAACGCAAAAGCGGTGGCGCCGGGCTGACTATCAAATATGGGTTTCACCTTTCGCCCTTTGGCTTGGCGTTGATTATGGCAACCCAACGCGGGCTGGCAGGACTTGCATTTTGCGATCCTGGTGAAGAACGCGGTGCCCTCGATGATATGACAAGCCGTTGGAAGCAAGCTCAATATGTCGAAGATCTGAGCGCGACCGCACCCTATGCCAAGCGCATTTTCGATCCAACACAATGGCGTGCAGATCAACCCCTGCGGGTCGTGCTGATTGGCACTGATTTTCAGGTCAATGTCTGGGAAGCTTTGTTAAAAATACCGATGGGCCGAGCGCTACCTTACAGTCAGATCGCTGAAGATATTGGGCGCCCTAAAGCGTCACGCGCGGTCGGCGCAGCGGTGGGTGCGAACCCGATTTCTTTTGTGGTGCCGTGCCACCGCGCCATGGGTAAATCAGGAGCGCTCACAGGCTATCACTGGGGCCTTACCCGCAAGCGAGCAATGCTCGGCTGGGAAGCTGGGCAATTGGACGGCTAGGCTAGCACAATCAAGACGTCATCAAGCGATAACCCGCATAACCAAAGATAACTGATAGTGTGCCATCAACCCATCGATGTGCCTTGCGATAAGCGTTCATCGCCGCCTTACTTGCAAACAGACCTGCATAGGTGAAATGAATTATGTTTGTGATGATCAGGCAACCTACTAGCGTTACGACCAGTACAGGAATACTGGCGCTTCCGCCTTGTGAAATAGTAATCACAGCGGCCCAACCCAATATGGCTTTTGGGTTTGTCAGATGAAGTAGCAAGCCGCGCCGATAAAGGCTGCCGGTACTTTTGTTGTCTGCGGATTGGGCCTTAATTGTGTTTGGGTTGGCTGCGGATCGAAGGGCCTTGTATGCCATCCACAAAAGATAAAGACCGCCGAGTATTTTTAGTATAGTCACGCCCTGCGCATAGCTTGTAAGCCAAGCCGACAAGCCCAATCCAGCCATAAGAGCCCAGCTTGCGGCGCCTGACATACATCCCGCCGTGAATAGAAAACCTGCTTTGCGGCCTTGACTCATGGATATACCCATAATCGCCATGGCAGTTGGGCCCGGCGCCAATGCAACAACGCTGAGTGTGGCATATGCCAGCAGAATATTCGGCCATGCTTGCAAAACTTCAGAAAACATCAAACCTCCAAGTCAAACACTAGAAGTCCATCCGTGCCATTATCGCAAAGACTGACAAGTTTTCCGCCTGCCTGCTGGTGTTCTTCGTCGACCAAGTAAGTATCGCGCGCAACAGTATCATCGAACCGCACGATGAACCCGTCCCGATAACCAGCATCAAAATTTTCAGGACTGACATTGGCGCTAGCGCGGAAATCAGACGCGCCATCAAGGCGTTCGGTAATCGATGCGAGCAATGCCATAATTTCAGCGACTTGCGCGTCTGTTACGCCATTGCTTCGCTTGAAGAACACACAATGATCAATTGCCATTAATGCGCACCACTCATATCGCCCAACACCTCTTTGTTGGCTACGGTTGAATCCGCATTGAGGTCATAAACAATCGGCACGCCAGTACCGAGGTTTAGCTTCAAAATACTTTCCTTGGTCATACGATCCAGTACCATGATCAGCGACCGCAATGAATTGCCGTGCGCTGCAACCAATACGGTTTGCCCACGCAATACACGCGGCAAGATCTCATTCATATAATAAGGCCAAACGCGCGCGCCGGTATCACGCAAGCTTTCTCCCTCATCACCTGGCGGCGGCGTATCATAGGAACGGCGCCAGATATGAACTTGTTCGTCACCCCATTTCTCGCGCGCGTCATCTTTGTTTAACCCTGCAAGATCACCATAGTTGCGCTCGTTGAGCGCTTGGTCGTGGATTGTTTCGAGATCTGACTGGCCAACGCCGTCAAGTATCATCTGGCAGGTCTTTTCAGCGCGTTGCAAAACCGATGTAAAGGCAATGTCAAACTTTAAACCCTGCTCCGCCAAAACTCGGCCCGCTTCAATGGCTTCTTCAACACCTTGTTCGGTCAGATCGGGGTCTTTCCAACCGGTGAAGAGATTTAGTTTGTTCCATTCGCTTTGCCCATGGCGCACAAGCACGAGTTTACCAGACATGTTATTCACTCCGTTCAAATTGTTTGTGACTAGTTTTTAGCCAGCTAATTATTTAATCCAAGCACGTCTCGCATGGAGTATAGGCCTGGTTTTTGAGCAGTGGTCCACACCGCTGCCTTGATTGCTCCACGGGCAAAAATGCTTCTATCTTCGGCTCTATGCGACAGGGTTACGCTTTCTCCCTGACCTGCAAACATAACCGAATGATCACCAACGACTGAGCCGCCGCGCAGTGTAGCAAAGCCAATAGTCTCTGTTTCGCGCGCGCCTGTAATGCCGTCGCGCACACGCGTTGAATTTTCACTGAGGCTGATATCGCGCCCGCTGGCAGCGGCATTACCGAGCAACAAAGCCGTTCCAGAGGGTGCATCCACTTTATGTTTGTGGTGCATCTCCAAAACTTCGATATCCCAGTCCGCAGCTTCAAGCGCTTGTGCGGCACGCTCAACCAATACAGACAACATGATGACACCCATCGACATGTTGCCGGACTTCATAATCGCGGTGGATTCTGCAGCTCTAGCAATCGCCAGATCTTGGACTTCGTCACATCCGGTCGTGCCAATGACATGTGCGATTTTGTTTTCAGAGGCATATTCGGCAAATACCAGCGTGGCTTGCGGAATGGTAAAATCGACAATGGCATCGGCGCCGTTAAAAGCAGCCGTAAAATTATCGGTAATCTCTATATTGTTTTCGCCAATACCTGCCAAAAGCCCGCTGTCTTTTCCGACACCATCCGCACCTTCTCGTTCCAGTGCGCCGGAAAGAACCGTTTTGGGGTTCTCGTCAATCGCACGAATGAGTGCCTGGCCCATGCGGCCCGATGCTCCGGTCACTGCAATATTGATTGTCGCATTCATTTTATCACCTGTTCGTCGTAGGGCATCGTATGAGCATTAAGCTACCGTCGCGCACTCCAACACCGTACTTCCTTTTAGAGTGCTTGATAGGCGCGGCACTTTTCAAAACTGCCCGTTCCTAATGACCACAGATAAGGCTGCGTTGACAAGCGCGGCTGTGCAGATTGCGTTGAGACTTACGCACCCCGCCAGTGACGGCCATCGAGTGAAACGCCAAATAAATTTGGGGCACACGCATAGGCCGCCAAGCCAACCATCGGCGCCTGTTCATGTAAAATGGCGAAACTAGGCATGCCAGCTACAAGCGCGCTATGAGGTGCTTTGTTTTCAAAGCCCTTACGAAAGCGCTCTTCATCAAAAATATTGAGAATTTTCTGCGTAATGCCGCCGGTCAGATAGACGCCGCCCTTTGCCATAAAAACCAGCGCTAAGTCTCCAGCAACCCGTCCAAAATATTCGCAGAACAACGAGATTGTCTCGACCGCATGCGCATCTGATTTGTCTGTTGCCGCCTTTGTTATGTCTTCTGGTGAAGCTAATTGCGGTGTTTCACCGGCGGATTTGACAACCGCGTTGTAGAGATTTAAGAGCCCGCGTCCGCATAAGATCTGTTCGCCCGAAATTCGGCCTTCAATGTCCTCAAGATGCGGAAAAACTTCATGATCACGATCAGTCTGTGGGCCGATATCTACATGACCGCCTTCACCTGCAACCGGTACCCATGTATTGGCGGCATGAATTAGTCCTGCAACACCCAAGCCGGTGCCAGGACCCATGACAACGCAATTGCCGCGATCGTCTTTCTTACCACCGCCAACTTTTTGCAGATGTTCTTGGCCAAGCGCGGTCACCGCCAGTGCCTGGGCTTCATAATCGTTCAGAACGATCAAATTTTGTAGCCTGAATTTCTCAATCATTTCAGTGGGCTTGACGACCCAGTCGCTATTGGTCAGGTCAATTTCATCACCATCGGTTGGTCCAGCAACAGCCAATACTGCAGCGAGCGGAATGAGCGATGTCCGATCCAGAACATGCGACTGGATCGCTTCATCCAGTGACGCATAATCGGCGGCCTTAATTGTTGGAAAAGTCTTGGGTTCC
>JBCDFK010000164.1:0-5656 GCA_039178065.1 Pseudomonadota bacterium
CTGCGGTTTATTACCTAGTCTCGCAACAGGTAAAGTGCAGCACAGAAATTTTTTCGGCTAACAAACTGCATGCTGCTTACGATTCGTTTGAAGAATTCTGGTGTATGCACATCGCTTGATTCCGGCGCTGTTGGAGGTTGAAAAGTGTCAAAAATTTCAGCCAGACGAACAGATGAATATCTTCCATAATTCACCCTGATGTCGCTCTTCCCTCCGACGTGCCAATGGCCTAAATTCGACCCAAATCAATCAGGAATATCAATATGGCTCTCGACGGAAAAATTGCAATTGTAACGGGCGGCGCACAAGGTATCGGCTATGCCATCGTCAAGCGCTTTCTGCTCGATGGCGCAAAAGTTGCTATCGCCGATATCGACAAAGCCAAGGGCAAAGAAGCTGTTAAAGATCTCTCATCATTCGGTGAGGTAAATTTCATCGCAACGGATGTCGGCAACAGGCTAGATGTGCACAATCTTGTTGCGTCGGTCATCGATCAATATGGCGATATCGATATTTTGGTGAACAATGCCGGTATTAGCCATGGCGCCGATTTTTTGGACATTTCAGAAGAAGACTTCGACCGTGTTATGCGGGTCAATCTGAAAGGCGGATTCCTATGCGGGCAAAGCATAGCCAAATTCATGGTCGATAAGGTGAAAGAAGGAGGCTCGGCGGGCTCCATCGTCAATATCTCTTCGATAAATGGCCAGCTTGCCATCGGCAGTCAGGTGCCTTACTCGGTCTCCAAGGGCGCACTCAATCAACTGACAAAAGTCATGGCACTGTCACTTGCTCAGTACGGCATTCGAGTCAACGGCGTTGGTCCAGGTTCCATCATGACGCCCATGCTCTCAGCAGTGAACAATGATGCCGATGCGCGCAACCGAATTTTGTCGCGAACGCCCATGGGCCGTATTGGCAAAGCCTCTGAAATTGCTGCAATTGTTGCCTTTTTGGCGTCCGATCAAGCCAGCTATATGACTGGCGAAACTGTGCACGCGGACGGCGGACGCATGGCTCTCAATTATGTTGTGCCCGTGCCAGACCAAGATATCGACACGGCTGAAGAAGACGAAACCTCCTGACAGAATGCTGTCAGGAGGGGTGTGCAATAGTGCTCTCATCAAAACTCAAAAGGAGAGCAAAATGAGTGCAGAAGCCAATCTTCCCCAACAAAGCGGCACAGTTGTCTGGTTTGAAATTCCCGTAACAGATATCGACGCAAGTCAAAAATTCTATGAAGCTGTCCTCGGCATCAAAATGATAAAAACTGAAAAGAACGATGAGCAGCCCAACGACATCGTTTGGTTTAACGACCCATCAGCGCCAGGCAGTTTTGGTCATCTGTACCCTGGCAAACCGGGAACCGACGGAAATGGCAACACTGTGCACATACTGAGCGCCGACAAATTGGAAGAAGCAATGGTGCGCGTTGAAGAGGCCGGTGGCCAAGTAATCTCTCCAATAATCCCCATTCCAGCCGGACGTTTTGTTTACATCACGGACCTCGACGGCAACTCCGTCGGTCTATTCAACTGGGCTTAAGTACATGCGCCGCGCAGATCGTCTATTTCAAATTGTTCAACATCTGCGCGGTGGCAGGCTGGTCACTGCGGCCATGCTTGCCGAGCGCCTGGAAGTATCTGAACGTACCATTTACCGCGACATTGCCGATCTTCAATCAACTGGCGTTCCCATCGATGGGGAAGCAGGTGTCGGCTATATCTTGCGCGAGGGATATGATCTTCCACCGCTCATGTTTTCGCGTGACGAGATTGTCGCATTAGTGGCCGGCGCGCGCATGACGCGGGCTTGGGGAGGCGCGGCCATGGCACGTGCGGCAGAAGAAGCACTGGTCAAAATCGAAACTGTGTTGCCTATCGATAAACGCACCAATTTGAACAGCGTCGAGATTCATGCGCCCTCACATCTATTGAAGTCTGAGGATCGGCTGAAAATCGATGCGCTCGAAACTGCCTGCAACGAAAAACAGGTAATCGCCATCAAATATACCGATGCGAAGGGGGCCGAAACATCTCGCCCCGTAAGGCCGCTCGGCCTCTGGTTCTGGGGCGGCGGTTGGACATTCGTCGGCTGGTGCCAAATGCGCGAAGACTTCCGCATGTTTCGCATTGATAGGATCAAGGAGTTCAAATCAACCGGCGAAAAATACCGCCATGAACGCGGAAAAACGCTGCGAGACTTTTATCACCGGATGGAAGCATGTGGCGATATCCCTCCCGGCTATGACAAAAACTGAAGCCGAAACCGAATAAAAAAGCCGGATGGAATGATCCACCCGGCTCAATTCTACTATGGTTGAAACAATTACTCCTCAGGAGCGGGATCGGCGTCATCGCTCTTTAGGGATTTGAGTTTCGCAAACACTGCATCTGCATCGATTTCATCATCTTCAACTTTTGACGGCTCAAACGCTTTAGATTCATCTTCGAGCGCGATGCCCTCAGTTTGAGATGCCGGTATCAATGTCTCGTCGCTTGCTTCAATCACAGGTTCAGCAGGGCGATTCTTTGCTGCCCTATTAACTTCGAAATCAAGATCGATCTGCGTACATAGGCCAAGTGCAACAGGATCAATTGGTTGCAGGTTTGCCGAATTCCAGTGGGTGCGTTCGCGAATTTGTTGGATCGTATTTTTCGTTGTTCCAGCAAGGCGCGAGATTTGCGCATCCTTAAGTTCAGGATGATTGCGCACCAACCACAAAATAGCATTTGGGCGATCCTGGCGTTTTGATACCGGCGTGTAGCGCGGTCCCTTTTTCTTTAGCTGTGGAACTTGAACCTTCGCTTCAGAAATCTTGAGCACATGGTTCGGATCGCTCTCGGCTTTTGCAATCTCGTCACGGGTCAATTGACCGGTATTAATGGGATCAAGACCCTTAATGCCTTGTGCAGAATCGCCATCTGCAATCGCCTTCACTTCGAGTGGGTGCAATGTGCAAAAAGTAGCGATCTGATCAAATGTGAGCGCTGTATTGTCGACGAGCCAAACCGCTGTTGCCTTTGGCATAAGCAAAGAAGCCATTAGATAAACCTTTCCTGTTCGCCGCGCCGGTGCCGCGGGCGTGGTCTTGACCACTGATGTCCGGAATTGAGTTCTACCTAGCGCAAGCCGCCCGTCAGTGCAACAAAAACAAACTTCGCAATTATTGCCGTACAAAGCTTTGTGCACAGTCACAGATTTGTCACCTAACTGTCATGCGCACTTCACGCAACTCACCGATGAGGCCGCATCAGTAAATCTGGAGAATGCACTATGAAAGTATCATCGAAATTCAGCTGCGGCGTCGCCATTGCCGCGATCTTGGCGTCCTCAACAGGCGCGAACGCAAGCGGAGAAGGCGAAAAGGTTTTCAACCGCATCGCTTCTTTCCCTGTCCATCACAACATCCCTGAGGGTATGGACAAAGCTTCGGAAAGCTCCGCTGAGATAATCGATGTAACTGAAGATGGCATGACACTGGTTTATTCCGACAGCCCATTAGGCGGCATTGGTATCATCGATATCTCGAACCCCGAACAGCCAGCCTCCGCCGGATTTATTTCAACCAATGGCGAGCCAACATCCGTTTCTGTTCAAGCAGGCCATGCGCTGGTCGCGGTGAACACAAGCGAAAGCTACGTTGCTCCCTCCGGCAGTCTGCTTTCAATCAATCTTGACTCTGGTGAAGTACAGCAGAGTTGTGCTTTGGACGGCCAACCTGATTCAGTCGCAATCTCACCGGATGGCTCCTTAATCGCCGTTGCGATTGAGAACGAGCGCGACGAAGACCTGAACGATGGCGTGATCCCTCAGATGCCGGCAGGAATGGTTCATACTTTCAGCCTCGCATCAGGCAACATCGACTGCGATAGCAAAGTAACCGCTCAAATGACCGGCATGGCAGATGTCGCACCTTCAGATCCCGAACCAGAATTTGTGACGATTAACAGCGCAAATGAAGTTGCTGTAACATTGCAGGAGAACAATCATGTGGTGGTATTCAATGGACAAACCGGAGAAATTATCTCGAACTTTTCGGCAGGTGCTGTGGACCTTGAAAATGTTGATACAGCCGAAGAGCGGGCGCTGACCTTTGATGGCACACTAGACGCAGTCGCGCGCGAACCCGACGCAATGAAATGGCTCGACAATGATCGATTGGTCATGGCCAATGAGGGTGACTACGAAGGCGGCTCACGAGGCTTCACAATTTTCAGCAAAGCGGGCGACGTGCTATTTGAAAGCGGCCTTGCCATGGAATATCAAATCGCGATGGCTGGCCACTATCCTGAAAAACGCTCTGGTAACAAAGGGGCAGAACCAGAAGGTTTAGAAGTTGGCACATTTGACGGCCAGCAATACATCTTTGTTCTCTCAGAACGCGGTTCTGTCATCGCCACCTATAAGGATATGGGCCCTGGCATTGATCCAGAATTTGTTCAACTGCTACCAACGGCACTTGGACCGGAGGGCGCAGTCGCAATCGCAGATCGGAACCTCTTGGCTGTCGCCAATGAAGTTGATCTGATTGAAGAAGGTGGTGTTCGCAGCCATGTGACACTCTATTCTTACGGCGAAGGCGAGGCTCAATACCCAACCTTGGTATCAAAGATGGAGAATGGCCGCCCGATCGGATGGGGCGCACTATCAGGCCTTGCTGCCGATCCGGAACAAGCAGGTATCTTATACGCCGTCAATGACAGCTTTTATGCAATGCAACCTACGATTTTCACAATCGATACTAACCAGACACCGGCTCAGATCACAAAAGCAAAACGCGTGACCCGCAATGGCGTCAATGCACAGCTAATGGATATGGAAGGCATCACTTCTGATGGCGA
Organism: Pseudomonadota bacterium; assembly: GCA_039178065.1. Lineage (GTDB taxonomy): Bacteria > Pseudomonadota > Alphaproteobacteria > Rhizobiales > Rhizobiaceae > Ahrensia. Next base: position 4,845 of record JBCDFK010000164.1, read on the forward strand.
AAATGGATTTTGGATAGCCTCAGAGGGCAGAACGGATCGCTTGATCCCACATGCGCTTTATCACGTGAACGCCGACGGCGAGATTGAAGAGCAAGTACCGTTCCCTGCAGAACTGCTAGCAGTTGAAAAGCGTTTCGGCTCTGAAGGCATAACGAAAGTTGGAAACACACTTTGGATCGCCATTCAGCGTGAATGGAAAGATGATCCAGACGGGATGGTTAAACTCGTTTCCTACGATCTTGAAACGAAAACCTGGGGCGCGGTGCATTATCCGCTCGACGCCAAAGGCAAAGGTTGGGTTGGGCTTTCTGAAATCTCGGCAAATGCCAATCATGCCTACATTGTGGAGCGCGACAACCAGATTGGCGAAGAAGCCAAGATTAAAAAACTTTACCGGGTTGCCTTGGCCGAACTAGTGCCGGGCAAATTGGGCGAAACGCTCCCAGTTGTGACAAAAGAGTTCGTCCGTGATTTCCTACCCGACATGAGTGCCGGCAATGGCTATGTCGTTGACAAAATTGAAGGTTTTGCAATTGACGTTGAAGGCCAGGCATTTGCCGTAACCGACAATGATGGTGTGGATGATTCCAATGGAGAAACACTCTTCATGAATCTTGGTTCACTCCAGGGCTCATAATCCCGACGTATAGCGAAAAAAGGCGGCACTTGGGTGCCGCCTTTTTAGTTTACATCCAACACGATTTTGCCGATATGCGCGCCATCTTCCATGCGCTCATGCGCCCGCCAAGCTTCCCTCAGCGGATAGATCATGTCCATAACGGGATCAATTTGACCGGAAACCAACAAGGGCC
>JBCDFK010000165.1:0-5655 GCA_039178065.1 Pseudomonadota bacterium
AATCAATAAATAAATTGAAATATACAGTATAAAATTACCCTTGGTAATATTTTATCGACATATTTTCTGAAGTTGGGGAATTGTCGACTTGATGTGAACGATCATGTTTCAGACCAAGAGTTTCGGTCTTTTGTGGGGGAAAAACAAAGCGATGCCTAGATAGGTAAACGAAGTTGCACCAAGTGCATGGCGAACAAATAGATGCTATGCGCCTCACGTCGGAACGTGCTGTTCAATTAGATTGATGAATCGAACTTTCTATTTCTGCACCAGCGCCATGCATTCGATATCGTTGGTTTCCATAACACCACAGGCGTTGAAAGCAGCTTGCATGGAGGCAAAGCCCACAATGCGGGCGCGGAAATGTGTACCGCGCGTTGTTTTTAATGGCAGCGTGAATTGGCGCAATGCATTCTCTGGATCGGTAAGGGTAGGGCGGGCTTGCGCTAAACGTTTGCGCGCACCTTCAAGTGAAGGTAATACGCCGACTTGAATTGCATAACGTTTGATTTCACTGGTTGGCGTTACTTCCGCTTGAGGTTCCATCACCGAATTTGCTTGAACATCATCAATGCCAGGCGGCGGCAAGATTGGATCAAGGCTTTCAACCTCCGCTACAACCGAAGCTGGCATTGCTGGTTGCGGTGCCAAAATTGGCTTGAGAGGCACGGCGGGTTTTTGGGCTGCCGCAGCAATAATTGTCTCTTCGCCAAAAATTGGTTTAGCGGGCATCACCGTTGGTGACTTTCTGTCCAAAGCAGCAAAGTTTTTGCCCGCTCCGTTTTGGTGGGCTGGCGTTTTGCCTTCCAAAAGGTCTATTACGACCTTGTCTCGCTCTCTAGCATTTTGGCCACCCATAACCACAACAAGCTTCGCGCCGTCGGGATGCTCCTCATAAGTTACAATGTTGAAGCCGGAAGCGTTTATGAAACCCGTTTTGATGCCTGTCACGGTAGCAACTTTTTGCAGAAGCTTATTGTGTGACTTCCAAGTGCGGTCTTTGTAACTGACCTCAGGCACAGAAAACCGCGGAAAGTATTCGGGATAGTGCTGTTTAAGCGCGAGGCCCAAAATTGCCTGATCGTGCGCAGTGGTGATTTGTTCACTGTCGGGTAAACCAGATGCATTTTTGTATATTGTATCCTTCATTCCAAGCTGGCGTGCCTTTTGTGTCATCAATTCTGCAAATGCAGGCTCACTGCCCGCTAGCAACTCTCCGATCGCTGCAGCGACATCATTTGCCGAACGAACAACCAAGGCATCGATAGCAAGATCAAGCGCGATACTCTCGTCTTTGGCCAAACCCAACCGCGATGGAGGGCGATCAGCTGAATGGCGGGAACCAGTAACGGGTGTGTCCAGATTGACAAGGCCTGCCTCCAAAGCTTCAAACACGAGATAAAGTGTCATCATCTTGGTTAGGGACGCTGGATGACGTGGTTCCGAAGCGTGCTCATCAAAAATCACGCGGTCCTTTTCTACGTCAATCAACAATGCCGCACGCGGCGGCTCGTATGCATGCGCGGGCGTTAATAGTGCTGTGACGAAAAGTAGAAGTAGTGCGATCGGTAGCTTGAAAATGAATGAGGCTTGCAATTTTTGATTCCGAGTTGGGGGGACTCTTAATCATCTGGAATTGCGTTAAAGTGGTAACCAAGTCATTAATTTCACCGATTTTCGATGTCACGATTTGTTTCACACTTAGCTATTTATGGCTTCCGGCAATCAGATTTTCTGCATCGCGATTGAAAACGTTGCATTTTTTACTTTCGCTTAATCACGTCGTTTAAAGGAATATTTGCCCTCTTGGCCTAGCCTATTCCTGAATTGGAGTAGATCTGCGATGACATTTCATAGCGATGCGCTTAGCGGCGGCAATGATAAACTAGAGCAAACCCGCCTTACAGCGGTGCTGAAATCTGGTGTAGCTGTCACAGCAACAATCGGGTTTTTGGTTGTGGTACAGCCAAGCCTCACAGTTCTTTTCGGTGCTGCTGCTGTGACTTCGCTGTCATTGACAATGGTCTCACTGCTCCAAACAAAGGATAATTGGGCAAAATCAACACCAAAACTTGATGCTATCTATGGCGTGCTCATTGGAATGATGACGATTATTAGTTTTGGCCTTGCGGGCAATTCGGTCATCTTGGGCGTGGGTTTATTGTTCGCAATGATTGTTGGCGAAGTTGCCGTTAGCGCCCTAATCGGTGCAGGTTTTGCATCTCTCAAAGGCATGTATTCGGCGCCTTTGGGTATTGCACTTAATCTACACAGTCGCCTATTTGGTTTGCTTGGCCGAGCGGTCTAAAGCCAATTTACTAAATAGAATGCTTCGATTTCTCAGAATGCATATTTGAGCTTCGCCATTGCGATGGCAGTTTCCAACGCAATTTGCCCGGCGCGATCCATTGGTAAGTCTTCTTTGTAGTCTGTCGCAGTTCGCGTGATCGCTAATGCATAGGCGTGCAATGCGACATCTTCTGCTCCGGCTGTGTGAGCGAGTATACGTGCCTGGGATTCCCACATCATCAACAATAGCGCTTGAGGTGGCAATTGGGGCCAATATTGTTTGTGAACTGAGTAGTCAGGGAATTCCGGACCATTGATATCGATGAAATTGTGGTTCACATCGGGATTCATATTTGGAAGCCACCCGGCGCCTGCTGCCATCATTGAGTTAGTGAGGACGCCTGCAAAGCTATCGCGTGTCAGGTCTGTGATCATTTGGTTCACATGGTTTGAAGTACTGACAAAAGGCATGTTGCAGCCCTTGGGTACAACAAAATCGTTCTCAATTTGTCCATTGGCAATTTGGCGGATCACCATCCAGCGCGCCGAATAGCCGGCGAGGGCACCCAGTGCGGCTATCATATCAGCGGGTTTGACGCCCATCGGTCCGTCTAGTGACTGAAAAACAGCTCTATACATGGTGCTTGATAGTTTTGCTGCATCAACAACTGGACGTTCAACCACAATTTGGTGTGCGGTTGATGCGTCTGGACATAGCGCAAGTTGAGCAGCGGTGTTCGGCATAACTATCCCATTTCCTGTTCCCAGATGAGGATAAGATAAAACCGGAAATCTTCCGCTAAGTTGTTATTTACAATTTTATGGGATTTTTAAACCAGCGATCGTCGCAATTGGCGACCAAATTATGGGCTGGAAAAAATGAATTCTATAACGCATTTCATCGATAACCTTGTTGATCGGTTCGTACCGGACCAAGTCCGAGGAGACATAAATGCTTATAAACGCGTGAGAATGTTTATCATTTCTCACCTTTTGGGGCCATTTCTAGGGCACCCCATTTCAATCTATTTGTTTGCAAATGACCCGAGCCCTTGGCCGCACGTCCATCTTCTTGCAGCGTCAATTACTATGTTCTGGTTCTTCCCGCTTGCACTCCGGATGTGGCCAAATATGTATTCTTGGTTGGCAATAACGTCTGTTGCGAACCTAAACTTCGCAATCTTGATCACATCTTTCCACTTTGGCGGCGCCAGTTCACCATTCTTGATGTGGTTTTTGGTTACACCGCTCCTCGCCTTCTTCTACCTCGGGTCTGGATTCCGAACCAGCGCTGCGATTTTCTCCCAGATGGTTGTCGGTGTTGGTGTTTTCTACGGCATGTACCTAATGGACGGGTCTTTCCCGCAGCATATTCCACTTAGCCAAATGGTGGGCGTGACGATGATCTCTTTGATCTGTGCGTCCATGTATATCTTCTTTATGTCCAGCTATTACGCCTCAGTGGTGGATTCACAGTCTGAGCTGTTGCGCGAAATCGACAGACACCAAGCAACACTTGATGATTTGAAGCATGCTAAAGAAGAAGCTGAGCGTGCTAATGGTGCGAAATCAGACTTCCTTGCTAAGATGAGCCATGAGTTGCGCACGCCGCTCAATGCGGTTTTGGGTTATTCCGAAATTTTGCTTGAGGATGCTGAGCTGGATGGAAACGGCGAGCAAATCGCCGACCTGCAGAAAATTAGTGCTGCCGGCAAACATCTTTTGGCGATGGTGAATGACATTCTGGACATATCAAAAATCGAAGCAGGGAAAACCGAGCTTTATGTGGAAGAGGTGGATATAGATCAACTTCTCAATGAGATAGAGATGACGGCGCGCCCATTGGCAGCAAAGAACACCAACACATTTGTCATCGAAAAGACAGGTGAATTGGGAATAGCCAAGATCGATCTTACAAAGTCTCGCCAAGCCATTTTCAATCTGCTGAGCAATGCATCTAAATTCTGTCAGAATGGCAAAATCGAAATGCATGTTTCGCGTCAGGACGTTAATGGCGTCCCGATGTTGGAATTCGCTGTTTCAGACACTGGCGTTGGCATCAGTGAAGATGCGCTCAAGACGCTGTTTGAAAATTTCAGCCAAGCTAATGCAGCAGTTAATGCGAAATTCGGTGGAACCGGTCTTGGACTGTCGCTTAGCCGCAACCTTTGTCGCTTAATGGGTGGAGACATCACCGCAACCAGTGTGTTGGGGCAGGGATCAAAATTTACGATTAAGCTTCCGGTTGCTGTTTCTTCAGAAAAATCCAACAACGAATTGCCGGAGGAAACCGCACAGAAGGTTGATGATACGCTGGTGGCAGCGGCAGCGGACTTGCGCGCCTTTCAGGATGGTGACGCAGGTCTGGCAGCTGAGAGTGTTCCGAGTTCAGCCATGAAAGTGCTGGTTATCGATGACGACAAAGAATATCTGAGCTTGGTCGACCGCATCCTGCGCAAAGAGGGCTACAGTCCGATATTGACCGACCAGCCAGCAAGCGCACTTCAATTGGCGCGCGCCGTGAAGCCAGAACTTATCTTGCTTGACGTGTTGATGCCGGAAACTGATGGCTGGGCCGTTGTTGACGATCTCAAAACAGCACCTGAAACAGCATCTATTCCGCTTATCATGGTCAGTGTCATTGATGATCCGCAAAATGATGCCAAGAACAAAGCGGACGCATTTATCCCTAAACCGGTAGATAGCAAGCAATTGAGCAGGACAATTAAGTCTTTGTTGCAGAAGTCTGCTGCTTAAAGGGTAGTGAAAGGTAAGAACAATGAGCACGACTGTTTTGATCGTTGAAGATCACCCAGTGAACCGTGATATTATCGGGCGCAGGCTTTCGAAACGTGGCTACACAATTCGCTATGCGGTCGATGGCCCCTCAGCCATTGAGGGTGCGGTTGAGTTTGATCCCGATATTATATTGATGGATATTGGATTGGGGGAAATGGATGGTTGCGAAGCCACGCGCCGCATTAAGGAAAACCCCTCGACCCAAAACATTCCGGTCATTGCGCTTACCGCTAGTGCGTTTGAGACAGACCGTAAGAAGGCCATAGACGCAGGGTGTATTGATTTTGATACTAAGCCGGTAGATCTGCCACGTTTGCTCCTGAAGATGAACCACGCGCTTCTTGTGCAGTAATCGGTTTTGCAAGTCTGTGGGGTCGCAGACTTAACTTAGGTTATCTCTTGCTACGTAAGAGAATATTTAAAAGAGAAACGGCCGGGCACTCATCGAAGTGTCCGGCCGTTTTTTTTGTAACGAAAAATAACTCAAAACGGCGTTTGGAAAATCGTAGGAAAGAAACGCAATTAGAAGAACAGATAAAAAAAACGGCGTATGCAAGGGATAGGGGG
>JBCDFK010000166.1:0-5650 GCA_039178065.1 Pseudomonadota bacterium
CCAACATTTGGGCACACAATTAATCTGCGAGCCGCTCACCTCAGCAACCTGACAAACCTATCGGCATTAGAACAGATTGACCAGCGTCCTATTCAACTTTCGGGTAAGGCTGCAAGCCCATCGAGATAAAAATACTCCAATTTGAAAAATGTAAATCGATTAAGCCGATCTTCGGCCAGCGAGATCGTCAATGATCGGACAATTAGGTTGGTCATCGCCGTGGCAATTTTTCGCCAACGCCAGCAGCGTTGTTTTAAGGGAGGTCAGTTCTGATAGCTTGCGGTCAATTTCACCAATTTTAGACAAAGCGATTGCTTTTACATCTGCGCTCGATCTCGCATCATCTTCGTACAACGACAACAACAATCGGCACTCTTCGATTGAAAATCCAAAACTGCGAGAGCGTTGAACAAATGCCAACTGATGCAGATCAGCGTCCTCATAAACGCGATAGCCATTGCTGGCGCGCTTGGGTGTGATCAAGTCAATGTCTTCATAGTAGCGGATAGTTTTAGCCGGCAGGCCCGTTCGTTCTGATACTTCGCCTATGTTCATAAATACGCCCTCAAACCTTCTACTTGATAGAAGGTTTGTAGCATTTAATCAGAGAGATGGAACTCTCTCTTGCAGCTTCCTTGAGCACCAACCCGATGACGTAAGGACCATCGATACCTCCATTTTGGATTGAAGACAGCGGACCTTTAAGTAATCAGACTGAGAGTAGTTTTTCTAAACGGAGCTCGACTTCATCAGTCGATTGATGTGACCCGCCGTTTTCAATATTTCGACTTCAACCTCATGGCGACAAGTTGCAAAACGCGTTGATGGAACCGGCACGGAAATCGCATGTAAAGCGCCCGACCAGTCAAAAAAAGCAAAGCCGATGGCGGAAATCCCTTGTGCATGTTCATCTAAATCATAGGCAAGGCCCGTTTTGCGTACTTTCGCAATCATCGTCATGAACGCATTCATATCGCCTTCAATGCCCCGTCGTTCCCACTCTTGCGCTATTAACGTCTGCGCGCGCTCTTCCGGCATCATGGAGAGCGCCGCGCGCCCGTTGGCCGTTGTGGTGAGCGGAAATACATCACCTACCGCAGAAACAGTGCGTAATCGGTGCGTGCCGGAAATTTGGTCCAGAAACATCATACCGCCACCTTTAAGAGCAGACAAATCAGTAGTCTCTCCAGTCGCTTGCGACAATTCAGTGAGAAGCAAACGACACTCTTCGACTGTGTTGTAACGCGTAGCAGCAGCAAGTGCCGAGAGTTCAGGACCCAATTTGAACCCACTACTACCCGTCTCGGCTACGACAAAATTCTCTTCCTGCAGTGCGCCCACAATGCGTTGAACCGTAGAACGAGGCAATGAAACGCGTTCAGCAATTTGGCCAAGGCTCATCGCGCCAGCATTTAATTTCAGCGCTCTCAGAATGTCCGCAGCGCGTCCAATGACCTGGATACCATTACGACCAGCTTTTCTTTCCCCTGCGTTCGACACCAATTTTTCTCCCAATTTTGCAACACGTCCGTCCATGTTAATTCATATCTAATTGAACCGCAATACGATACAATATAGAAAATAAATAAATTTCTTGACCGTATTGTGGTGCATGTGCTTGTATTGGTGAACAGATTGGGAGGATCGATCTGACATTTGAACTTAACGAGCGCGCATAGCGGTGCAGCAAGAGGTATGTCCTATGATCACAATTCGTGGAATTGATTTTCAAGCAAACACAGACAACGATATGGGGCTGGAGTTCTATAATCTGAGCCACCGCTTCGGTTTTCAGAACCCTAACTGGCCTTACTTCCAGGATACCAAGATTGAGCGTATCCACTACATGGCCAAGTCCGGTGTGTTGAGCCAACGCATCACAACGACCATGCATGCGACAACTCATATCGATGCACCGGCACACGTTGTTCAGAGCACGCCCTTCATTGACGAAGTTCCATTGCCGCACTTTTTCGGTTCAGGTATCGTGGTTTCGCTTCCAAAGAAAAAATGGGAACCGATTACGGGCGACGATTTGGAGAAAGCCTGCGGACACGCAATCCGCAAAAATGATGTGCTTATCATCAACACGGGCTGGCATCATGACTATGAAGATGGCGATTACTTCGCTTATTGCCCAGGGTTTGTTCCGTCAGCGGCTGAATGGATGGTCGAAAAAGGCATCAAAGTTGTCGGGCACGACACCCAGGCCAATGACCACCCTCTGGCCACAGCAATTGGGCCCCAACGCAATGGACCGCTACTTCCGCACCTCGCAGAAGAATACAAGGAATGGTCTGGCGGCAATGACTGGAAAGACGACTTCCCTGATTGGGAACCTTGCCACCAAATTCTCTTCAAGAACGGCATTCTCGGCATTGAAAATGTAGGTGGAGACCTTGATGCGGTTACAGGCAAACGCTGTACCTTTGCCTTCTTCCCTTGGAATTGGGATCGCGGCGACGGCTGCATCATCCGCTTGGTCGCGATGATCGACAAAGGCCAGAGCTATCGCATCGAAGCCGGCGAAGAATTCTAAGACATGCACTTTTATGCTGGCGACCTAACGGTCGCTTGCGATCTGAAGTTCATTGGGAGGAACACATGCTCGTAAAGAGATTTGAAGATGCAGAAACCTACGAAGCGCCAAACCATTTTGGTGTGACTGGTCTCCGCTTACAAGGTTTCGAAGAAGGCGGTCCAACCAATCAATGGGTAGGCCTTTCGCAGTTTTTGCCCGGCGGCGGCGCTGGTCCCGACAGCACGCCGTTTGAAAAAATTTATGTCGTGCTAGAAGGCGAGATGACCGTCATCATCGACGGGATCGAAACTATTCTTTCAAAATACGACAGCTGTACAATTCCCCCAAATGAGGTGCGAAAAATTGAGAACCGCTCCAACTTAGTTTGCGCCATGCTGGTCGTGATCCCATACCCACCGGAGGCAAAATGATGAGTGAACGCGCAAACCCTCTCGCGATGTTTGACGTCAAAGATAATGTCGCGCTCATTACCGGCGCGTCAGGTGCGTTTGGCATGGTCGCAGCGCGCATATTGGCCGCCGCCGGCGCAAAGCTCGTTCTGGTTGCTGGCAATCAAGATGCCCTGGACGAGATTGCATCTGAATGTCGAGACTTGGGGGCCGACGTAACAGCCATCAATAAACGCCCGAGCGACGCTATAATTTGCGCGGATTTAGTAGACGAAGCCGTCACGACCTATGGCAGCCTTGATATTCTTGTTGTCGCCTCGGGGATGAATAAAGTTGCGCTCGTCAACGATATGGAGCCGGCAACATTTCAGGCTGTGATGGATGCAAATGTCACCCAAAGCTGGTTACTGGCGCGCGCCGCAGCGAAACAGATGAAAGAACAACAATCTGGCAAGATCGTTTTGGTTTCCTCCGCCCGAGGTTTGCTAGGCCATCCAGCTGGATACTCAGCCTATTGCGCTTCAAAAGCAGCAGTCGACGGCATAACAAAATCGCTGGGCTGCGAGCTTGGCGGCCAGGGCATTACAGTCAATGCAATCGCGCCCACCGTGTTCCGTTCTCCACTGACAGCTTGGATGTTTGAAGACACGCCCGAGGCTGAGAAAGTACGCACCGGATTTTTAGCACGGGTGCCGAAGGGCCGCTTAGGCGAGCCCGAAGATTTGGCAGGCCCATTGCTGTTCCTCGCCTCAAAAGCATCTGATTTCTACACAGGACACATTCTTTATGCCGATGGCGGATACACAGCGGGATAATCATGAGTGACGCAAAGAACATTGCAGTAATTGGCGGCGGCTTAATGGGGCACGGTATCGGCCTCATTATGGCTCGCGCCGGACACAATGTTGCGATTTCGGATCCTGTGCAGGAGACGCGTCTTTCACTTCTATCTCGCATTACTGATAGTTTGAAAATTATCGGTGCCTCTGATGATGAGCTTCCATCAATAATTGGACGTGTCACGGTTCATGGATCGCTGCGAGAAGCGGCATTCAACGCCGATATTGTGTTCGAAGCTGCGCCCGAAAAACTAGAACTAAAGCGCAGCATATTTGCTGAGTTAGAATCTTGTGTTCCTGAACATTGCATACTGGCCTCCAACACGTCGGTCATTCAAATTTCAAAGATAATGGGCGATTTAGAGACGCGTCATCGCGCGGTGGGCACACATTGGTGGAACCCACCGCATATGATTCCACTTGTCGAAGTCGTTAAGACTGAATGGACCGACAACAACATCGCAGACGAAATGCTAACTCTTTTGAACCGGGCTGGCAAAACGCCAGTCATGGTTGAAAAAGACGTGCCCGGCTTCATTGGCAACCGTCTGCAACATGCCTTATGGCGCGAAGCAATTAGCTTGGTTGAAAATGGCATATGTGATGCCAAAGCTGTCGACACGGTGGTGAAGTCGAGTTTTGGTCGCAGACTATCTGTACTCGGACCCCTGGAAAACGCTGACCTCGTTGGCACCGATTTATCGCTCGATATCCACGAAAACGTCCTGTTCGATTTGGAAAACCGCAGTGGTCCCTCGCCCTATCTCGAAGAATTAGTGAAAGCGGGAAAGCTTGGCATGAGATCTGGCGAAGGTTTCCAGAAATGGACGGATCAAGAAGCCAACGAAGTGCGCGAGCGCGTTAGCACTCATCTAAAGAAACTGGAAGGCATTTTGCCAAACTAAAGACCAAAGCTTGGCCATCGAGGCCATAAATGGGAGGAAACCATGACTAAACCAACAAAGACAATTTCTCGCCGCATATTCTTGGCATCTGGCGCAGCCACTTTGGCAGCACCTGCTATTCTGAGAAGCAGTCGAGCCTATGCGCAGAATCCGACTTTGAAAATTGGCCATATCAGTCCACGCAGTGGTCCGCTGGCTGCATTTGCGGAAGCCGATGAATTCGTGCTGAAAGCCATTACGGAAATGTTCTCAGCGGGTCTCGAAAACAACGGCAAAAAATGGACTGTCGAGATTATTTCAAAAGACAGCCAGTCCAATCCAAATCGTGCAGCGGAGGTCGCGTCTGATCTTATTCTTGGCGATGAGGTGGACATCATCGTTGCCGCATCTACACCCGACACGACAAACCCGGTCGCTGACCAGGCTGAAATCAATGGCGTGCCGTGCATTACCACCGACTGCCCATGGCAGCCGTACTTCTTTGGCCGCAACGGTGTTCCAGGTGAAGGGTTTGAAAATACTTATCACTTCTTCTGGGGGCTGGAAGATGTGATTGCCGCCTTCCTCGACCTATGGGGTCAAGCAGACACAAATAAGAAAATCGGCTGTCTGTTCCCCAACGATGCCGACGGCAATGCCTGGGCACATCCTGAGCTTGGATTACCCAAACCATTGATGGATGCAGGTTATGAGCTAACCATTCCAGGGCAGTACCAGCCTCCTAGTGATGATTTCTCAAGCCAGATTCAAGCATTCAAAGAAGCTGGCTGTGAGATCATCACAGGCAACCAGATTCCACCGGACTTTGGAACTTTCTGGGCACAAGCCGCTCAACAGGGCTTTAGTCCAAAAATTGTTACTATCGGAAAAGCCTTGCTATTCCCATCCGTTGTCAATTCATTTGGCGATCGCGGCGATGGTCTGTCGTCGGAAGTTTGGTGGTCACCGAGCCATCCATTCACATCTTCATTGACC
>JBCDFK010000167.1:0-5639 GCA_039178065.1 Pseudomonadota bacterium
CCAATAACTGAACAACACCGGTCTCATGCGACTTGGTCGCCGCATCGGCTATCAACTGAGCCCGCAAACCATCTTCCGCGGTAGGAGTCGGCGATTTACCAGCAGCAAGACAATCAGCGAAATGCTTCAATTCTGAAATATAAGCACCGTGATAGCGTTCAAGAAAAAAGTGCTGTGCAGGCGCTCGAGCAAAACCGCCTTCTGTGGCGATCTCAACACTATTTTCGAGTTGGTTCTCAGCCCGCAACATCCCTTTTGACCCATGCACCTCAAGTCGCTGATCATAGCCATAAGTCGCACGACGCGAGTTCGAGATCTGACAAATTTTACCAGATGTCGTTTTAAGCGTCACAGCAGCCGTATCAACGTCGCCCGCCTCGCCAATCGCAGGATCAACCAAAGCAGAACCCGCCGCATAGATCGAAATTGGCTCTTCACCTAGAAGAAACCGTGCCATATCAAAATCATGGATCATCATATCGCGAAAAATACCGCCAGACGTCTTGATGTAATCAATCGGTGGCGGCGCAGGATCGCGTGACAGGATGGTCACCATCTCGACATCACCAATTTCGCCAGCCTCAATGCGCGCTTGCAGATTAGCAAAATTGGCATCGAAACGACGGTTGAAACCCGTCATGAACGCCACGCCATGCTCGGCAACAACTTTCATGCATTCGCGAATACGATCTGCTGACATATCAATCGGCTTCTCGCAGAAAATGGCTTTGCCCGCGCGGGCTGCCGCATGAATGAGATCGTAATGCGTTGTAGTTGGCGTCGCGATAATAACCGCATCCACATCATCCGACGCAATTATCTCCTCGCTAGAACGCACCTGCGCACCCAGTGCCTCAGCTAGCTTTGTAGCATTTTCCGCAAACGGGTCAGAAACCGCAATCGTTTGCGCATTGGTAAGCGCCTTGATCGAATGCCCGTGCACAGCACCAATGCGGCCGCAGCCAATAATACCAATATTCAACATCGTATTTCCTATGCTTTGGGACCAAGTGCACGAATTACGCGGCGCGCGACTTCCATCACGGGCGCATGTGTTTCTTTCAAAATCGAAACGCGATCAAAACGCGTCTCATCCTTATTCACCGCTTCACGCATGGCATCACCAAACGCCATTCGAAGTTCGGTACCAATATTGAACTTGCAAATTTTGGAGGTCTGCGCGAGCAGTGTGCGCTGTGCCACCGGCACGCCAGAACCACCATGAATAACCAGCGGCACCTCTGTCACAGCCTCAATGGCGCGAATGCGCGGTTCGTCCAAACCACCTTCTTTGTCCTGTTGCAAATGCACATTGCCGACCGAAATCGCCATGCCATCTACACCGGTCTCTTTGGCAAATTTTGCAGCTTCATCAGGATCGGTACCAGCGGAGCTTTCGCCATCAGCATAACCAACAAATCCAATCTCACCCTCGCAAGAAATACCAGCTTTGTGCGCCATTTCTGCGATCGCTGCAGTTTCATCGATATTTTGATTGAGCGGCTTACGAGAGCCGTCAAACATAAGCGATGTAAAGCCGCTATCAAGTGCGAGTTTGCAGTCCTCAAATGTGTAACCATGGTCCAAATGCGCCACAACGGGAACCGAAGCATTTTCAGCAAGATAGCGGAACATTTTGCCGAGAATTGGTAAAGGCGTATGTTCCCTACAGTCCGGCCCCGCCTGTAAGATCACGGGTAGATTTTCAGCTTCCGCAGCAGCCACATAGGCGCGCATATCTTCCCAGCCCAGCGTAACCACACCAGCTACTGCGGAGCCATTTTTGAGCGCAGACTGCAAAACATCAGCAAGTGTAACTAAGCTCATTTAAATTTAGCCACCATGTCCATAATACCCGGGATCGTGTGTAGCTGATCAGCGTGTGTCGGCTGGAAGTACTGCACCAAACTACGCTGCGAAAGACCACCCAAAATTGTGAAATAGTACATTTCATAACCTGGGAGCACGCAGCAAGGATGATAACCTTTGTCGAGGCAAATCGTTGAACCATCGACGATATGGTAGGCATCGCCCGGCTCATTATCGACACGCTGCAACATTTGAACACCGGAACCATGATTGGGGCGAAAACGGAAATTATACGTCTCATCGTGCCGGGTTTCATCGGGTAAACGGTCAGTATCATGCTTGTGTGATGGAAAACCTGACCAGCCACCTTGCCCAACTGTGAAAAGTTCACTGACTAGCAAGCGACCAACTTTGTCATGATATTTCGTGCCCAAAATATGCTTGATTTTGCGGTGTGTTTTCGTGTCATCGGAGCCATATTGAACCGTATCAAGGTCGGTGTTGCGTACCGCAAATGCTTCCAGCTGCTGCTCAAATAAAGCACCAGCGATAAACACCTCTGCGCTGTCCGAAATACAAACAAACTCGCACTTTGTGCCAGATGGCACGTACACGCCTTCTGGCTCGCCATCCCAAACATCCACACCACGACCACCAATGCCATCAGCTTTGAAGCCCTCAACATCAATATCTATGGTTCCGGTCGCAGGAACGATACAAGTTTCATAGCGCGGCACCTGATACGAAAAAGCCTCACCTTTTTTCAACTTCACAATGTTGAAATAATTGAGCGGCACCAGGCTGTCATCGACATCCACAATGGGTTTATTCTTATTGTCGAACGGTGGGATGTGCATATTAGTCTCCTCCTACGCTTCCGATGGGCCAGAATGGCTCGCCAAAAACGCTTCCAATTGTTCTTTATTGGGCATTGCCGGGGCACATCCCGGTTTCGCCACCACGATTGCCGCGCATGCAGAGCCACGCATTATCGCTGTTTTCATTTCCATTCCTGCTGCCAGCGAAGCCATCAAACCCGCCATAAAGCTGTCGCCAGCACCTGTCGGTTTCATCGCATCCACTTTATAGACGCCAGTGCGAATTTCCTCGCCATCCACGAAGGTAATAGCGCCTTCATGACCCATTTTATAGACGACTATGGCTGCAGAATTGGAAGCCAGTTCACGTGCTTTAGCTTCACCTTTTTCAATGCCGCCAGCCATAAAGCCAAATTCTTCATCATTGGCGACAATGACATCAGACATAGCACCCGCTTTTGATAGAACTTCTTCGGCCACTTGAGGCGACGGCCAGGAATACGGCCGATAGTCGACATCAAAAATGATCGGAATACCCGCCTCCTTAGATAGTTCAAATGCGCGGAATGCGGCACTGCGTGAGGGTTCCGCTGCAAAAACAGTGCCCGCAGTGATAAGTGCGCCAAAACTCTCGTAATCGACAGCTTCGACATCCTCAATCGACATCTCAAAATCCGCTGCGCCGTTGCGATAGATCACCGATTGATGACCCTCAAGCCGGCTTTCATAAACCGCTAGCGAATTCCTGAACTCACCAGCCACTGCGCGAACATGCGCGGAGTCGACGCCGTATGCAGTGAGCTGATTGATACAATAGCGGCCGATAGCATCATCAGAAACGCAGGTCACAAGCGATGCTTGGCCACCGAATTTGCAAATGCCTGCGGCGATATTGGCCGATGAGCCGCCCATGGCCACCATGCATGTTTCTGCATCTTCAACTGCAACACCGGGCGGTGGTGTGAAATCTATGCCCACACGACCAACGACAACAAAATTGTTCTTGGCAATTCCATCCAATACGTCACTCAGACGACTCATACTAAACGCCCTTCCGTTGGCGCACCCGAGCGCTTTCAACATCTTTGTGCGCGGCGTTTACCTTGTCATGCGTTGAAATATGCGGTGTGCCCACTTCCCACCATGTGTGACCTTCCGTGGTCCAGCCTTCATAGGGGTCCACATTCATCACAATAACGGTGGTTTTATCATTGGCTTTCGCTCGCTTAAACGCTTCGCCCAGTTCAGCTGGATTTTCCACGCGCTCAGTAATCGCACCCATTGCACCAGCGTGTGCAGCGAAATCGACAGCAAAAGGTGCATCAACCGTTGGTGTATCCACAATCAGATTATTGAAGCTCTCATTGCCGGTGTTGTTTTGTAGCTTGTTGATGACGGCAAAACCACCATTGTCCAACACAACCACAATGAGCTTTTTGCCGGTTAGCACAGAAGAATAGATATCTGAGTTGAGCAGCAGATACGAACCATCGCCTGTGAAAACAATCGTATCTTGATCTGGTTCTTTTTCACTCTGAGCGATGCGCGCACCCCATCCTCCTGCGATTTCATAACCCATGCAGGAAAAGCCAAATTCTACGTCGACCGTGCCCAGTTCAAGTGTTCGCCAATTAGCGGTTACCTCCGCTGGCAAGCCACCAGCCGCCGCCACGACACGATCATTTTTGTCACATACTGCATTCACAGCGCCAATCGCCTGCGCATAGGAATTGGGTCGGTTAGAGCCATCCTTTGCGGTCACGCTGACATTATCGGCGACGTATGCATCCCATTTAACGCGTTCATTTTGCGCAGATTTGAGCCAAACATCTGGCGCTGCATAGCCGCTCAGTGCATCACCCAATTGGTTCAAGCTCAGCTTGGCATCGCCAACAATTGGCGTTGACATGTGTTTAAGCGCATCGTGACGCGCTGCATTAAGGCCAATTATCTTCGCGTCAGCCGCAAAAGCTGTCCAAGAACCGGTGGTAAAATCCTGTAGTCGCGTACCCACTGCCAAAATGACATCCGCCTGCTCGGCAATCGTATTGGCACTGTTTGAACCCGTCACACCGATTGGACCAATGTTGAATGGGTCGTCATTGAGTAGGTTCGCGCGCCCTGCAATTGTCTCGACAATAGGAATATTATGGCTCTGTGCAAATGCCTTTAGCTCCTTGGTGGCGCTTGAATATTGAACGCCACCACCAGCAATTATCATCGGACGTACCGCGCTTTTCAGCATCGCTGCGGCGTCTTCAATCTCGCGCGCATCCGGTGTTTGTCGCCGAATGCGATGAACACGCTTTTCAAACATCGATTCCGGATAGTCATATGTCCAACCCTGCACATCTTGGGGAAGTCCAATGAACGCTGGTCCGCAATCGGCGGGATCAAGCATTGTGGCGATCGCTGCAGGTAGCGATTGGATGATCTGCGCAGGATGGTTGATGCGATCCCAGAAGCGGGTCACCGCCTTAAAGCCATCATTTACCCCCAGCGATGGATTACCGAAATGCTCCAGCTGTTGAAGCACTGGATCTGGCAAACGCGTCGTATAGGCATCGCCACACAACAAAAGCATTGGCAGGCGATTGGCATGCGCTAGTGCAGCTGACGTAAATAAGTTTGCAGTACCCGGTCCGGCAGACGCAGTGCAAAACATAAAGCGCTTACGCAAGTGATACTTTGCATAGGCTGCAGCCGCAAAACCCATCGATTGCTCATTCTGCCCGCGATAAAGCGGTAGTTCTTCCTGATGATCATACAGCGCCTCGCCAAGGCAGGTCACGTTGCCATGACCGAAAATGCCAAAGCCACCGCCACATAGACGCGTTTCTTGTCCATCAATTTCAATAAATTTCGCAGCAAGATAGCGAACGATCGCCTGTGCCAACGTAAGCTTGATTGTTTTCTGAGTGCTGGTCATTTCCTACCCGGTCATTCTTGATATTCTATCTTATAGCGCACAATTTATCTTGCGGCTTGACGTGATTTGTATCCTTAGAAACG
>JBCDFK010000168.1:0-5603 GCA_039178065.1 Pseudomonadota bacterium
CCTGATCATCTTCTCGGTGCTGTTGTATCTGACCAAAAAACAGGTCTACGCTAAGCTTGAACACTAAGCTTCTGGCATATCGAATTTTAAGGGCGCTTTATGCGCCCTTTTCTTTGGCTTGATTTTAAGCAAGAACTAGATGTGGCGATGGGGGAATATATGACACTTGATGAGACACTAAGAGCTTCTTTGCGAACAATTCCGGATTATCCAAAGCCGGGTATCATGTTTCGCGATATCACCACGCTGCTGGGTGATGCGCAGGCATTCAGGCGATCAGTGGACGAATTGGTCCATCCATATGTTGGCATGAAGGTAGACCAGGTAGCCGGCGTTGAAGCGCGCGGGTTCATACTGGGCGGGGCGATGAGCCACCAACTCTCGGCGGGATTTGTGCCAATTCGCAAGAAGGGAAAATTGCCCTATGACACAGTCCGCATCGCCTATAGCTTGGAATACGGCATTGATGAAATGGAAATGCATCGTGATGCGGTTAAACCCGGCGAGAAAGTCATTCTGGTTGATGATCTCATTGCAACTGGTGGAACTGCAGAGGGCGCTGTGAAACTTCTTCAGCAGATGGATGCGGATGTGGTCGCCGCTTGTTTCGTGGTAGATTTGCCGGATCTGGGCGGGCGCAAGAAGATTGAAGACTTAGGCGTTCCCGTACGCACTCTGATCGAGTTTGAAGGTGAATAAACTCAGATGATGACTGCATTCACGACGATGGATTGGATTGCGCTGAGCTTCTTTTTGTTTGGCTGGTTGATCTTTGAAATCATCAATGACTATTCGCCGATGCGCTTCAAGTCTCTCTCTTCAATCATGGCGCGTCGTCGCCGCGAGTGGATGTTGGAAATGGCAGAACGTGACCTGCGAATGATTGATACGCAGATCATGCAAGGCCTGCAGAATGGTGCTGCCTATTTTGGGTCTGCGTGCATATTGGCAATTGGGGGTTGTTTCGCATTGCTAGGCGCGACAGACAAGGTTCTTGAGATTTACCGAGACTTGCCCGTCGCCATTGAGGTTCCCCGGTTGCTCTTCGAGCTACGTGTCTTTGGGCTTGTTACAATTGTTGTCTATGCATTTTTCAAGTTTGGGTGGGCCTATCGACTGTTTAACTATTGTTCGATCCTGATGGGTGCTGTGCCGATGTGCGATCGCTCTGATGCTGAAACGCGCAAGAAGGCGGCGCTCGAGTCCGCAGAGATGAACATCATTGCGAGCCGCCATTTCAATGCCGGACTGCGTGGCATGTTTTTTGCGCTCGGCTATCTAGGTTGGTTTATCAATCCTACTACGCTGATCTGCTCGACGCTGTTCGTGATGGCTGTTCTGACGCGTAGAAACTACTTCTCCGCGGCTCGGCGTATCGTCGCCGATGATATCTGAGCTAATCAGCTCGATTGTTGCAGGCGTTTTGGTATCAGCAATTAGACGTTGAATTTAAACAGCATGACGTCGCCATCATGGACGACGTATTCCTTGCCTTCATCGCGCGCCTTGCCAGCTTCTTTCGCCGCTGTTTCTCCGCCCAGTGACACATAATCATCGTGGGCAATTGTCTGCGCGCGAATGAAGCCCTTTTCGAAATCGGTATGAATAACGCCTGCAGCTTGCGGTGCTTTTGATCCTTGCTTCACTGTCCAGGCGCGGGCTTCTTTTGGGCCGGCAGTGAAGAATGTAATGAGGTTTAAAAGAGTGTAGCCTTCGCGGATTAGTCGGTCGAGCCCGGGCTCTTCTAGTCCCATCGCTTCCATGTATTCTTTGGCTTCTTCGTCTTCCAATTGCGCAATTTCAGCCTCGATAGCTGCGGAAATTAGAACCGTGCGTGCGCCTTGTTCAGCGGCCATTTTCTCTACCGCCTGACTTTTTTCATTGCCGGATGCCGCGTCATCTTCACTGACATTGCAGACATACAGGACTGGTTTTGAGGTCAGGAGATTGAGGCTTTTCAGGATCGTCAAATCTTCTTGAGCGATGCCATCAAGCAAGAGGCGGACGGGCTTGGACTCCTCAAGCAGCTTTAGCGATGCTTCCATCATAGGAAGCACAATTTTGGCTTCCTTATCATTGCCCGTAACGCGTTTGCGCATTTGGACAATGCGGCGCTCCAAACTTTCCAAATCAGAAAGCATCAATTCGGTTTCAACTGTCTCTGCATCTGCAACAGGATCGATTTTGCCTTCAACATGGGTGATGTCGTCATCTTCAAAGCAGCGTAACACATGCACAATTGCATCGACTTCGCGAATGTTTGCGAGAAACTGGTTTCCTAACCCTTCACCTTTTGATGCGCCACGCACCAGGCCTGCAATATCTACAAAATTGATGCGCGTCGGAACGATATCTTTTGAGCTCGCGATTTTTGCAATCTCAAACAAACGTGCATCGGGAACGGCAACTTCGCCCGTATTGGGTTCGATCGTGCAAAAGGGGTAGTTCGCCGCCTGCGCTGCTGCGGTTTTTGTCAGTGCATTAAATAGTGTTGACTTACCAACATTTGGTAGGCCGACGATGCCGCATTTGAAACCCATGATGGGATATCCTTTTTGTATTTATTTGCGCTGGCTTTGCCCGAGAGAAGGGGGCTGCGTCAAGGATTTGGCACCTCATATGATGCATTTAGGTTCATTTAGCGCTTTTATGGAATTCAAGCATCCTGCATTCACTGCTTTGATGGCGCTTTGCCGTCTTTTATTTCGATCACACGATGCGGATAAGGGATTTCGATACCGTTGTCCTTCAGCGCGTTCCAGACTAGGAACAGCACATCGGAGGTGTATTTATTTTCACCATCATCCAGACCGTTGACCCAAAACTCCACGGCGAAATCAATACCGCTATCGCCAAAACCGCGTAATTCGCAATCGGGCGGATAGGGCTCGTCCAGCACGTCTTTGTGTGTGGCCACCGCAGCTTCCACAATATCAGGCACCCGGTTGATATCTGTGTCATAGCTGACGGAAAACGGTGCTTCGTATCGATTTGCGGAGCCACTATCGGAGTAGTTTGTAACGCGGGTAACAATGAAATCTTCGTTCGGCACCACTATCCACCGACCGTCAAAGGTTTCAAGTATGGTGGCGCGCGCGGTCATTTTGATAATTTTGCCTTCTTCACCGCCGTCAAGCGCTACAAAATCACCAACAGTTGCCTGTCCTTCAAGCAGCAAGATTATTCCGGATATGAAGTTGGAAGCGATTTTCTGCAACCCAAATCCGAGACCAACGCCAATTGCACCGCCCAGTACTGCGAGGGCCGACAGGCTGATGCCCATAATGTTCATCAGCAGTAGGAAGGCGGCGCCAAAAATCAAAATCTCGAGCGCTTTTGCGGCCAACTCTCTTGTGGCAGGACGCATTTCTTCTTTGGCTCGAATGAAATCGGAGCTCTGGCGGTTTGACCAACTACCCAGCCAAAACAATATGCCGCCGGCAACCACGCCCCTTAAGATTGCAAGAACTGAGAATGTGATATTGCCGAGGCTAACGGTTAACCCATCTAGATATGTGATTGCTGGTCCCAAGAGACCGAACAGATTGAGCAATACAATAGGGATGAGCAGGTAACGCCCTAGCAGCTTCAGGAATGGATCGGCGATGATTTTGTGAACGAGAATGCGCGCAGCAATGACAAGAAATACGTTTTTGCCGAACTCAATGACTGCGCCTGAGCCAAATGCGGCACGTGTTGCTTGTTCACCAATCGCCGTGAATCCGTAGGCAAGGATTGGCAGCAGTAATGGCAGAAATAGCAGAGCAAAGCGTCGCGCTTTTGCTATATAGCTGCTGGCTTCGGTGGGTGGCGTCAGAATTTTGGTGAGCGCAGGGGAAATGGTTCTTCGCGCGAACCATGCCAAGGCAAATGCTACGATTAGCAGCGCAAATTGCGACCATGCCGCGGGGCTTGTTAGCCAGTCCAGTGCAACTTCCTTGGCTTGGTCTAAATAGGCCAGTGCTTGATTAAGATATTCGTTTTCCATGGCCCCTCAACTGGCTCGATCGCCAATTCATGAATGTTTGGATTTAGACAATAGGATGTGGCGAGATGGAGCGCAATTTTATTTACCCAACAGTTTTTTCAACATATCCGCCATGGGACCAGATGTAGGCGCATCGGGCTTTTTTGTGCCTGAACGTGCTTGATGGATGTGGCTTTGGCTCTTGGGCGCCGGTTTATTCGTTTTTTTTTGGGGTTGGTCAGGGGCGACATAACCCGTCGCAACCGCAATTTTGTTCATAAAACCTGAATTGTCGCCGGCTACCAATAATTCGATGTTGTCGGCGAGTGCCTCTAGCAATGGTTCCAGCCAAATCTGATCAGCTTTGGCGAAATTGCCCAAAACATGGCCGGTTACTCGATCTTTGTGTCCTGGATGTCCTATACCGAGACGTACGCGTTGATAGGCTTGACCGCAATGTGCATCGAGCGAGCGAATGCCATTGTGGCCACCAGAACCGCCGCCACGTTTTATGCGCACTTTTGCGGGCGCAAGATCAAGTTCATCATAGAATACAGACAAGTCTTGCTCAGAGAGCTTGTAAAAGCGCATGGCTTCGCCGACCGATTGCCCAGATTTGTTCATGAATGTCTGTGGCTTGATGAGCAGCACTTTCTCCGAGCCGATACGGCCTTCAGAAACTTCAGCGGAGAATTTTTTCTGCCATGGGGAAAAAGACGAATGGCGGCGAACAATTTCGTCCACCGCCATAAATCCAATATTGTGACGCTGGTCTGCGTGTTGACCACCTGGATTTCCCAGTCCTGCAATAATTTGCATCAGTCACACTCCCTAGTAAGGGTTGGCCAGCATTTTGGCAGAGAGGATTACTCCTCGCCGCCTTCTTTCGCGCCGCCGTCATCATCAGATTGAGACGTTGCAGGTACATCGCCCGCATCAACTTCATCTGTTGCTTCTAGCTCTTCTTCTTCAACGCCGCCACCAGGTGCCTGGATGGTTACGATTGTGAAGTCACGGTCCGTAATCGTCGGTGTAACGTTGTCTGGCATTGAGATAGCGGACACATTGAGCGTATCGCCAACTTCCGCTGTACCCAAGTCAATCGTAAATGATTCTGGGATTTCAGCAGCCGGACAGTTCACTTCCACTTCGTGACGAACAATGTTGAGAACGCCGCCTTGTTTCAGGCCTGGGCAGTCATCTTCGTTTTCGAAGTGAACTGGAATGTTCACGGTCACGATAGTTTTCGATGACACGCGCAAGAAATCGACATGCATCAAGAAATCTTTGACTGGATCAAGCTGATAGTCTTTTGGCAGCACTTTGTGCTTTGCGCCATCAACATCAATTTCCAGAATGTTGGTCATGAAACCACCGCGATGAAGCATAAGACTTACATCTTTGCCGGGCAGTACAATGCCAATGGGATCTTTACTGTCGCCGTAAATTACGGCTGGAATATTACCTTGACGGCGAATAGCCCGGGAGGACCCCTTACCAACCCGGTCGCGCGCCTCGGCTTTGAGTACGACTGTGTCGCTCATAGCGTTTCCTTTCGAGGACAAATATGGAGTGGTGAGAACCGAAATTTTCACCGGCGTTTTAAGGCGCCGTCCGCGCTGCCTCCAAGGGTGTC
>JBCDFK010000169.1:0-5595 GCA_039178065.1 Pseudomonadota bacterium
AGATCTGTTTTTTCCCACGAGAACGAGCCATCGCGACCGCCAGTACGACCAAAATGACCATAGGCTGCAGTTTTTGCGTAAATTGGCTTGTTCAAACTCAGGTGCTTGCGAATTCCTGTGGGCGATAAGTCCATTGTCTGGCGAATAGCAGCTTCAATGACATCAGAAGAAACTTTGCCGGTTTCATGCGTGTTGACATAAACCGACAGAGGTTGTGCCACGCCAATCGCATATGAAAGCTGGATTGTGCATCGTTCGGCCAGTTTTGCAGCAACGATATTTTTTGCAAGATATCGAGCAGCGTAGGCCGCTGATCGGTCGACTTTTGTCGTGTCTTTACCTGAAAAAGCACCGCCGCCGTGTGGAGCAGCACCCCCATAGGTGTCTACAATAATCTTGCGACCCGTAAGGCCAGCATCGCCATCCGGTCCGCCAATAACAAATTTACCTGTTGGATTGATGTACCACGTGCAATCGTCTGCGATTGGCAGGCCATCTAGAGCTTCTCGGATGTAGGGTTCGCACACCGTACGTACTTTTTGCGAGTCCCAGCTCGCATCAAGGTGCTGCGTCGACAGGACAATTGAGTCTACTTCGGACGGTTTTCCATCCACATATCGAACCGTAACCTGTGATTTAGCATCCGGCCCCAGTTTAGCGGCATCGCCCTCGCCAGACTTGCGCGCAGCAGCAAGCAATTCCAAGATTTTGTGCGCATAGTAGATTGGAGCTGGCATCAATGCTGGAGTTTCCGTGCAAGCATAGCCAAACATAATTCCCTGGTCGCCCGCGCCTTCTTCACCCTGCTTGTCAGCGGCATTGTCTACGCCTTGGGCAATATCTGCCGACTGGGCATGCAGCAGCACATCAATTTTTGCAGATTTCCAATGAAACCCGTCCTGCTCATAGCCGATATCTTTTATGGCGCGCCGCGCTGCTGATCTGAAACGACCCGGCGCGATGATAGGATTGCCAGAGGCATCGTTTAAAACAACGCCCTGTTTGTCTTTCTTGAAGAATTTATCTGGTACGCGCACTTCGCCGGCGATTACAACGCGGTTGGTAGTGGTCAGTGTTTCGCACGCTACGCGCACATTCCAAACCGCCTCATCACCAAGTTTGCGCGCTTCCTTATAGATCATATCGACGATTTCATCTGAAATTCGGTCGCACACTTTGTCAGGGTGGCCCTCAGATACGGACTCGCTTGTAAAGAAGTAATTTTGCATAACCATCGACATATCCCTGCACAAAAATGGCAACCTCGATTGCCCTTCATTTTTCGGAGTGGATATTGGTTTCAAGTGTTCGCGTCAAGTTCAGATTGAGCGAATAGAAAGATATAAACATAAGTGCATATGTTTTGTGAAACGGAGATTCTTGAATCTATGCAGATTTGCTAATTGTCGACTTCATGCTCATTCGCCAACGCCCTCACCAAGTCGACTATTCGGCGACGGACTTTGGGATCCGAAATTTTAACGAACGAACGATTTAGTTGGAGGCCTTCTGAGCTGGATAGAAAATTCACCACATAGCTAGTTGATGATTCCGCCAACCCGTCGGTTTCAGCAGCATCCTCTCCAGGCGCATCTTCGAAAAAAAAGGCCGCAGGCACATTCAGGATTCCTGCAATATTTTGTAATCGGCTAGCACCAACGCGATTGGTGCCTTTTTCATATTTTTGCACCTGCTGGAAAGTGATACCTAAGCTCTCACCCAATTTTTCCTGACTCAAGCCAAGCATTGTTCTTCTCAAACGAATGCGACTGCCGACGTGAATGTCGATCGGATTAGGTGTTTTTTTCTTATCGCTCATTCGTCGTCCTAGCGGCAATTACTTAGTATTATCATCAAGGACCAGTGAAAACGGCGTACTTTGAGCGCCCCGCCGTTCATAATCAATTATGCGGCCTGCAGCAAAGATGTGTCAATCGGTGTGAGCCGATACGCTCGAAATTATCAGTGCCGAGGGCGAAACATAGCACCTAAGGTTGCAAATAGTAGCACGATCAACCAAAAGATGTGACTACTATACCGCTTGCCGTAAGGTAATTCAATCTTTCCGGGAAGCGTCGCATCAATCGCTCCTGCTGTACCAAAATCCAATCTCTCGACAATTCTGCCTTTGGCATCAACGATAGCCGAAATGCCGTTATTAGCGGCACGAGCCATTGGTAGGCCAAGCTCGACCGAACGAAGTTGGCTTTGATGAAAGTGCTGACGGGGCCCCGGCGTATTTCCATACCAAGCGTCATTTGTGATATTGATTATCAATCCATCGGTCTCTGTGAGTGGATTTACCTCTGATGCAAATATGGCTTCGTAGCAAATGAGCGGAATAGCGCTGAGGCGTTCCGTCAGTTTTAAACTACGCCTTTGAGGAGCGCCTATATATCCCCGATCTGCGGCGGCGATGGCTTTGATACCCAGTTTGCCAAGCTGTTCAGCAAAAGGCAGATATTCTCCAAAGGGCACCAGATGAACTTTATCAGCAGCATCAGATATTATGCCTTCGCTATCTATCATCAGCATTGAGTTGTAAAACCGCGCTTCTTCAGATTCGGTTCCCTCGTCTTGCTCTTCACGAACAACTCCAGCTACGAGGCTTTGACCAATTTGCAACGCTTCCGCAATTGCCCCAACCGCTGCAGGTTCACGGGTCAGAATAAAAGGCACAGCGGTTTCTGGCCAAATGATGAGCGACGGCCGAGCAACATCATCTGAGACGCCCGGCGCAATACTGAGCACCAGCAAACTATCGAAAATTGATTTGGCTTGTTCAGGTTCCCACTTTTCAGATTGATCAATTGCAGGTTGGACCAGACGAATGATGCGGCCCTCATCTTGAGCATCAGGTATGATTTCAAGACGCCAATAGCCAAACCCAACATGGCTACCAAGCAACATCACAACCAGCGCAATGCTCAGAGCGGCCGATCTTCGAGACTGGGCCAATCCCGCGGGTAGAGCAAACAGTAACACCGCAAGAATATTCATTGCTTCAGCGCCCGTCATAGAAACGGACTGCATCATCAGAGGTGATGGCATAATGCCATAACCGATCGCGTTCCAAGGAAATCCGGTCAAAACGAAACTACGCAACCATTCTCCCACGCCAAAAAATGCAGCCAGAACGAATATACGAAGAAGATTGTCAGGCCAAAACGCACGCGCAAAAGCGGCAGCAAGTCCGTAAAAAACTGCCAAAACTGCTGGTAGTCCAAGAACTGCAAGTGGAATAGCCCACGCAAATTCTGGCGCTTCGACCAGAAGTGCATTGGCAATCCACCACAGTCCCGCAGTAAAGTATCCGAAGCCAAACCACCAGCCGACAAAGAAGGATGGTCGCAAGCGCCTGAAGCGCCCTGCATGGGAATCACCGACGGCACCATCAAGCAACCAAACCAGAATTGGGAACGTCAGAAACCCGACGAAAAATAAATGAAACGGCGCGAGTACGAGCGTTGTCAGTGCACCTGCCAAAATGGCAACAAGCGCTCTACGCCATCCTGACAATAGCAAAACACGTTGCGAAAGACGCTGCATCCCCACCTCAATCGAATCAAAGGTCGGTAATTCCTATCAGGCTTCGCGCCGTGGCGCGAACATTCTATTCTATCCTTCGGTTTTTGCGTTGGATTTTGATGCAGCCGGTGAACCTGCATCACGACGCTGTGCCCGCTTGCGTTGAAGCTGACGCGAACGCGAAATCTTCACGCGTCGTATTCGCCTCGGATCCGCATCGAGAACTTCAAGCTCATGTCCTGCAAAGGAAGGAATGACTTCGCCCCTTACGGGCACCCGGCCAAGCAATGAGAAGATCACGCCACCAATCGTGTCGACATCTTCATCTTCTAACTTCACGGCCTTTACAAAATCATTGCCCAGAAACTCTGACGCGTCTTCAAGCTCGACGCGCGCATCCATGATGAATACACCTTCGCTGGCTTGCTCAATGCCAACTTCCACTTCATCATGCTCATCTTCGATGTTGCCTACGACGACTTCAACAATATCTTCTAGAGAAACCAATCCGTCGGTTCCTCCATATTCATCGATGACCAACGCCATCTGAATACGCTGAGTTTGCATGCGTCCCATAAGGTCTGATGCATGCATTGAAGGGGGCACAAACAGTACGTCCCGTGTCAGTTTTAGCTCTTCAATCGTCTTGGTCAGATCGACACGGCTCAGATCGATTGCCGCCAAAGCGCTGGCTGACATGCCGTTTTCAGGTTTCGGCTTTGGTTTTGGCTTCGTACCATTTGGCGCTTTACGTCTACGCGTTTTCTTAGCAGCGGTGAGAATGATACTCGAAACGACATCTCGGATGTGAACCATGCCACGTGGGTCATCGAGCGATTCGGAACATACTGGCATCCGACTGTGGCCCGACGTTTGGAAAAGTGTCAGCAATTCGCCAAGCGTTGTTTTCAAATCAACAGATTCAATTTCAGCACGCGGCACCATAACGTCGTCAACGCGCATGCCTTGTAGCCGCAGAATGTTATGCAACATGGCTCGCTCTTCAGGCGAGATTGTCTCGTCGGAAGCACTGTGTGCGGCCAAGGCGTCCTGAAGATTTTCTCGCACCGAGCCCGATTGCGGTCGTATCAAATAGAGCAGGCGCTGCCAAAAATTCGGTGGCGTGCGCACATCGTCGCTCAAAATGTCCACTTGTTGAGATTGGGGGTCCACCACCACCAGCGATGTGCTTTGTTCAGTTGCGACGCTATCGCCGCTATCTATCTTTGGGTCTTCCATTTGCCTTCAACTGTCAGATATTGGCACCGAATATGGGTCTTTGATACCCAATTGTGCAAGTATCTCTGTTTCCAACGCTTCCATTTGTTCCGCGTCCGTGTCGTTTTCATGGTCATAACCTAAAAGATGCAATAATCCATGAACAATAAGATGGGTTAGATGATCCAGAAAACTGATGCCTAATTCTCTCGCTTCCCGTTCGATTGTTTCCACTGCGAGAACAATGTCCCCAAGCATTGGACCTGGCATCTGGCCCACGGACATTTCAAATGCCGGAAATGACAACACATTGGTAGCATTGTCTTTTTTGCGCCAATTTTCGTTTAGCTTTCTAATCTCATCATCATTTGTCAGCACAATGCTGAGCTCTGATTCTACATCTTCAATTTTTAGCTCCTTTAGGCATCTTCGAACAGCCTTGCTTGCAACCGCCTCGATAGCAGTTTTATCAGGCCATTGGCCCGCATTGTTTGCAATGTCGATTTGGAGAGACATTAATTGTCGTCTTTTTCACGCCGTCTAGGATAATTACCACGCGGCGCAACTTCATATGATCCATGTGCCTTATCATAGGCAGATACGATTTTGGCGACCAGAGGATGTCGTACAACATCGGCGTCCTTGAATTTTACTTTGGCGATTCCATCGACCTCATCCAAGACGGATAGTGCTTCGATAAGTCCGGACTTTTCGCCACGTGGTAAATCGACCTGGCTAGGGTCTCCGGTCACGATCATACGTCCATTTTCGCCGAGTCGGGTCAGGAACATCTTCATTTGCATCGATGTTGTGTTTTGCGCCTCGTCCAATATCACGGCCGCATTGGAA
>JBCDFK010000170.1:0-5590 GCA_039178065.1 Pseudomonadota bacterium
ATGCTGATTTAGAACAGCAAAGTCTCATTATCCCGCAATACATCGCCGGCAAGATATAGCGAGCCTGAAATCAAAATTCTGGGCGCTTGCTCGAGTTTGTTCCAATTCTCACCTAACAGCGCAATTGCGTTCTGAACGCTGGCAACAGGCTCAGCCGATAAGCCGGCCTCAATGGCGTGAGCTGACAATATAGCCGGGTCAACACCGGCCTCGCTTGAAGGAACAGGCACGGTAAATACGTGCCGGACAAGTCCTTCAAATGGACGGAAATAGCCTACGGCATCCTTTGTATTTATCATACCGCAAATCATGAAAATCGGGCGATCAGTCGCCTCGCCCAAAGCCGCTAAATGTTCTGCACAAGCAGCCGCTGCATCAGGATTGTGGCCGCCATCTAGCCAAATACCAGAGCCTTCAGGCGCTAAATCTGTCAGTGGTCCGCCTTCAAGCTTTTGCATGCGTGCAGGCCAGGTCACGTCCAACATGGCCTGTTCGATATCTTTATCGCTTAGCTGAACACTCGCAGCGTTGACAGCCATGATCGCTGCAGCAGCATTGGCAAATTGGTGCCGCCCTGCAAGCGCTGGTAGCGGAAGGTCTGACAGGCCGCGTTCATTTTGAAAAACCATGCGCCCATGTTCTTCAAAGGCGTGAAAATCCTGTCCGTATATTTGCGCAGGAGCCCGCAACTGTATGGCCATGTCTTCTAACACGTCGCGGGCCTCTTGGTGGGGTTGTGCACCAATAATGAGCGGCACGCCGCGCTTTATGATACCGCCTTTTTCCGTCGCGATCTTCTCAATCGTGTCACCAAGATAGGCCTCATGATCAAGACCAATCGGCATGATAACGGTGGCCGACGGCGCTTCAATTATATTGGTTGCGTCAGCACGACCACCAAGCCCTACCTCAATGATAGCAAAGTCGGCTGGATGTTCAGAAAACAGCACAAACATTACAGCGGTCAGAATTTCAAATACCGTAATGTGCTCGCCATTATTGGCAGCAGCCACACGCTTAATCGCATCGGCAAGCGTTACATCATCCACCAATTGACCAGCCAAACGAAAACGCTCGTGCCAACGCACAAGATGGGGCGAGGTATGCACGTGAACCCGTTTGCCCTTGGCTTCCAGAAGCGCTCGGCAATAGGCTGCACACGAGCCTTTGCCATTGGTTCCCGCAATATGAATGACCGGCGGTAGGCTTTTGTGCGGATTGCCAAGCTTCTCCATAAGACGCGTGATGCGCCCAAGGGACAAATCAAACCCTTTGGGGTGAAGCGCCATAAGCTTCTCGATTTCAGCCGCCGCACGCCCGCCATCCAGTGATGTCACGGGCATTTTATCAGGCTCAGCGCTCATAGGTCACCGCCAAAATACTAGGGTTGAGCTTCGGTTTCGGCTTCGACTTCTTCCACCGGCGCTTCGTCAGTTTTGTCTTCAAGCGCAATGACCGGTTCTTTTTTCTCAGGCGCTTTTGTGAGCAAGCGCAAAAGACGCGCGATTGTTGGGCGCAGTTCTTTGCGTTCCACAACCATATCAACCATGCCGTGCTCAAGCAGATATTCAGAGCGCTGAAAGCCTTCAGGCAGTTTTTCGCGAATAGTTTGCTCGATAACCCGCGCACCGGCGAAACCAATCACCGCACCTGGTTCGGCAATATGAACATCGCCCAACATTGCATAGGATGCAGAAACCCCGCCCGTGGTTGGGTTGGTCAATACAACAATATAAGGCAATCCAGCCTCTTTGAGCATTTCGACCGCCACAGTTGTGCGGGGCAATTGCATCAATGACAAAATGCCTTCCTGCATGCGTGCACCGCCAGAAGCTGCAAACAGGATAAGTGGGCAATTTTTTTCAACGGCTGTTTCAAAGCCCTTGATGATTGCCTCACCCGCAGCCATGCCGAGTGATCCACCCATAAATGTGAAATCATGCAGCGTCGTTACGACTTCCATACCTTCAAGATTGCCAACTGCATTTATGATGGAATCTTCCAGGCCGGTTTTGGCTTTGTTTTCCTTGAGCCGATCTGTGTATTTCTTTTGATCGCGAAACTTCAGCGGGTCTTGCGCTACTTCGGGATTAGCGAGAACCTCAAATTTGCCATCATCATAAAAATAACCGAGCCGAGTTTTCGCTGCTATTTTCATGTGGTGACCCGATGAAGGGATCACATATTGATTTTCTTCCACATCACGGTGGAAAACCATCTCACCTGATTCAGGACATTTGATCCAGAGATTTTCGGGCGTATCACGCCGACCCAACATATCGTTGAGGCGGGGACGCACATAATTAGTAATCCAGTTCATAGAAACGGCCTCTTTTGGCTTCTTGATACGCTATAAATGGCTCTTTTATTCGGCAGCTTCAAGGCGGGCTGCAAAACAACCTTGGGATAGCCCGCCAACCAGTGTTGTTACAGCATCGACGGTGTCTTTCGTTGCTTTGCCATCGCTATCAAGCGAATTGGCAACGGCCTGCACAATTGCGGTGCCAACCACGACGCCATCGGCATCACGACCAATCACGCGGGCTTGCTCGGCGGTTTTTACGCCAAAGCCAACGCATACAGGCAATGGTGTGTGGCTTTTGATGCGGCTGACCGCATCACCTACCGCTTGAGTGGAGGCAATTGCACCACCCGTAATACCGGTCATTGAGACATAATAGACAAAGCCAGACGTATTCGACAGCACCTTTGGCAAACGTTTATCATCGGTAGTAGGCGTCGCGAGGCGAATGAAGCTGATACCAGATTCCAATGCTGGAACACATAACTCATCATCCATCTCTGGCGGCAGATCCACAATAATGAGCCCATCAATGCCGGCAGCCTTCGCATCGTCCAAAAAGCGATCAACACCATAAATATAGATCGGATTGTAATAACCCATCAGCACGATCGGTGTGTCGGCATTTGTTTCACGAAACTTGCGCGCCATGGCAATGGTTTTTGTCAGGTTTTGGCCGCCATGCAATGCGCGTAGACCCGCTGCCTGAATGGCAGGGCCATCCGCCATGGGATCAGAAAACGGCATGCCAAGTTCGATTATGTCAGCGCCTGAATCCGGCAAAGCTTTCATAATGTCGAGCGATGTATCGAAATCCGGATCTCCACCCATGAAATAGGTAACAAGCGCTGGACGGTTCTCATCTTTGAGGCGGCTAAATAGTGTGTCGAAACGATTTGTCATTTTACAACTCCACGCCCAATGCTTTGCCAACGGTAAAGACATCCTTATCGCCGCGACCGCATAAATTCATAACGATGATTTGGTCTTTACCCATTTTGGGCGCACGCTTGATGATTTCCGCCAATGCGTGGCTTGGTTCGAGTGCTGGAATAATGCCCTCGATCTTACATAGAAGCTGAAATGCTTCGAGCGCTTCAGTATCCATGATCGGCACATAATTCACGCGGCCAGTATCATTGAGGAATGAGTGCTCTGGACCGATACCGGGATAATCAAGTCCTGCCGAAATGGAATGACCTTCATCGATCTGACCATCTGAGTCTTGCAGCAAATAAGTACGATTGCCATGCAGGACACCCGGCGAACCCGCTGACAAGGATGCACAATGCTCATCACCATCAAGGCCCTTGCCGCCAGCTTCAACACCGATGATTTCAACATCCTTGTCATCTAGAAACGGATGGAAAAGACCAATAGCATTTGATCCCCCGCCGACGGCTGCAACCAACATGTCTGGCAAGCGGCCTTCAAGTTCGAGCATCTGCTCTCTTGCTTCTTGGCCGATCACGGATTGGAAATCGCGCACCATTTCTGGATAGGGATGAGGTCCGGCCGCCGTGCCGATCAGATAGTAAGTCGACTCAACATTAGTCACCCAATCGCGTAGCGCTTCGTTCATCGCGTCTTTTAGCGTGCCATTGCCAGCGGTCACGCCGGTAATTTCAGCGCCCAACAGCTTCATACGAAACACGTTTGGTGCCTGACGCTCAATGTCTTTTGCGCCCATATAGACATGACACGGATAGCCAAAACGGGCAGCAACAGTAGCCGATGCAACACCATGTTGCCCTGCACCGGTTTCAGCAATGATCCGAGTTTTTCCCATGCGTTTGGCCAACAAAATCTGACCCAGGCAATTATTGATATTGTTCGAACCCGTATGATTGAGTTCATCGCGCTTGAAATAGATTTTTGCGCCACCCAGATGCTTGGTAAGACCCTCAGCAAAATAAAGCGGTGATGGTCGGCCCGTATAGTGTTTGTTGAGATGAGCCAACTCGGCCTGGAATTCGGGATCAGTTTTGGCCTTTTGCCATTGTTTATCCAATTCAAGAATAAGCGGCATTAAGGTCTCGGCGACAAAGCGCCCACCAAAAATGCCAAACATACCCTGATCATCAGGACCGTTGCGGAATGAATTGGGCTCCACTGGCGTACTCATATTCTCAACTCTCTTTACGTGCCGTTTTGATTGCTTCAAAAAATTCAGCAATCAAATCTAAGTCTTTTATGCCAGGCGCGCTTTCAACACCTGATGAAACATCCAGCCCCGGGGGATTGGCGATCTTTATCGCTGCGCCGACATTGCTGTGATCGAGCCCACCGGAAAGCATGTATTGGATCGATGGGTCAAGGCCCTTAAGAAGCGACCAATCGTAGCTGACACCATTACCGCCGGGTAGGTCAGAGCCCTTGGGTGGTTTTGCATCAAATAGAAAACTGTCTGCAATATCTTTGTACGGGTCAATTTTATCCAGATCTGCGGCGCTTGAAACAGCAAATGCCTTCATTACCGGAAGCCCATATTTTGCTTTCACTTCAGCTACGCGTTCCGGCGATTCTGACCCATGTAACTGCAGAATATCAGGCTTCATCACGGAGACAATTTCGTCCAGATAGCTATCATCAGCATTCACCGTCACAGCGACAGACCTCAGACCAGCGGCCTGCGCAGGTGCGCTTAATTGTGCTGCCAGAGCTGCCGATACGTGCCGCGGAGATTTTTCGAAAAAAATGAATCCGACATGCGTCGCGTTTGCAGCAATCACTGCATCCACGCTCTCAGCCGTTGATAATCCGCAAATCTTGATATCCATTATTTTCGGATATAGCGCGCAGCGCACAGAGTCGAGCAATTATTGCTGTTAGATACCGTTACAGCCCCAGCTCAATCAAAACCCAATTGCTTGCAGTTTGTTGCCATTGCGTTTGAGCCAGCTTTTGCATTTGTCCGTATCGGGACACAGTTCCTTGCAAAGGTTCCAAAACTTTGCCGAGTGGTTCATTTCTTTAAGATGCGCCACTTCATGCGCAACCAGATAATTAATCACTTGTGGCGGCGCCATCATGATGCGCCATGAAAAGGATAGTTTACCATCCGATGTACACGAACCCCATCGGCTGGTGGTATCGCGGAATGTGATGGACTTGGCTTTGCGCCCCACTTTGCCAGCATGATGGGCGACCAGCGCTTCGATTTCCCGTTTAGCTTCTTTCTTCAAAAAATCTGCAATCCGGCGCGGAACAAACCTTTCATCGCCATAAACCACCAGCTGCGCCAACCCATCCTCGCCCATAATTGTATGGGTAATCCCGCGCCCGGAC
>JBCDFK010000171.1:0-5566 GCA_039178065.1 Pseudomonadota bacterium
GCACCAACTGCGAGTGATGTTCTTTCGCTGGATGGCACGCAAGAGGGTTTTCCAACACCGCAAGCACGCCCAGGTACAACAGAGCTCGCTTTGGTGCCAGCTGCGCCTGTGGAAGATGGATCGCTGGATGCAACACCACCGGCACCGCTACTCGCTCAAGATGCCGAGCCTATTGAGACCGCAAATCCTTCAGACATAAACAACCGAATTGCTTCTGCAGAGGCAGCACCCGTTGTTGGCAGCACGGAAGTCGCTGCTGCCAGCCCAGTTGCCGAAGTTGCACCTGCCAAGCCGGTTGCATCGCCACCACAGATTGTTGCAAGCGCGCAACCAACACAAAGCTCAGCAGCATCTTCGGGCGGGTTTCTAAATTCATTGTTCGGAAAAAACACCAAGCGGAGAGCTCCGCCAGCGGCTGTTGCGCCTGCTGCTAAACCGGTTGTTGCTGCGACAGCAGTTACTTCACCCACTACAGCTACTCCAGCAAAACCACCGCGTGTTATTGCCACCGCCTCAGCTTCTGGTTCAGCATCTGCTCTGCCGGGCGTAAATCGCGATCGCGCTCTTGGTGTCAAGCAAGCCGCCAGCGCAACGCTCAGACCTATTCAGGTTGCATCAGCAGCCGGCCTGGCCCGATTGACGCCCAATGGTTTGAAAACACAACATTCTGGTGTTGATGTTAAATGCTTGAAGCCCGCTTTGGTTCGTGTGCTCAAGACCATCGAAAAGCGCTACGGCAAACCCGTGATTGTAACTTCGGGTTATCGCAGTCCAAAACGCAATGCATCAATTCGTGGTGCTAAAAACTCTCTGCATATTTATTGTTCAGCTGCAGATATCCAAGTAGCTGGTGTCGATAAATGGGCATTGGCGAAATATGTACGCTCGATGCCGGGTCGCGGCGGCGTTGGCACATATTGTCATACAAAATCGGTTCATGTTGATATTGGACCTAAGCGCGATTGGAATTGGCGCTGCCGCCGCCGATAGGTTTTCAGGACCAATTGAAATAAGTTTGATAAATCCTTCAATTGAGATCGATTGAGGGTTGCAGTAGAAATTTTTCTTGCATATATACCGCCCAGCTTTGATGCGCCCTTCGTCTATCGGTTAGGACGCCAGGTTTTCATCCTGGAAAGAGGGGTTCGACTCCCCTAGGGCGTGCCAAGCTATTTCTCAGTTTGATAGAATCCAATTAATGGTTTGACGCCAGTCGATCATACGTATTGGTGTGCCATGGGTGCCTGTTTCAAAGCGCACCAACTGAACAGGACTGCCTGTCTGGCGCAATCGTTGATAAAAATTCTCCATATTGGCGATCGGGAAAACAACATCGTTGCTACCGTGGCCAATGAAGGTGGGCACCCCTGCCCTTACTGCTTTTGATGCGACATAAGCATCGCTCCAATATGATCCTAGAAATACCACTCCTGCGATCAGCGGTGCGATATCACTATTGTCTGCCAGCCTATGACAAATATCGCCACCAGCGGACCCACATGCCAACACGATGCGCCGACCCGCGCCGTCTCCCACATATGTCTTTATGATGGCGGATATTTTCTGCTCAGAATCAGGCCCAAATGCGTTCGCGTCGGGCGATAGATAAAGACCATTATTTTTCAACATCAGCATCTTTATGCGATTGAAATTTCCACCGAAACTAAAATCATTGATGCCTTGTTTGCCATTACCGCCGCTGCCATGAATATAAACGGTCACAATCGACGGCGACTTGGTTTTGCCGGCGAAGTAGTAATTGGCCGAACCGCTGCTAGTTTGAACAGATGCTTGCTTGGTGGCTCGTCGGCCAGAAAAATCTACATATCGCCTATTTACGCGTTTTTCTGGGACGTCATCTCTATCATTAATGTCGCGGAGTTCCTGATAGTCAACGACACGGTAATCGCCGCCATCAGCAGATTGCAGGGTTTTGGGATATGCAAACAATCGGTCTTTAAACGGCTTCAGCTCAAAAGCACTGGCTGAGGCCATCATCGCGATCAGAAGCATCATCTGCAATATTGTATTTTTGAGACCTGCGCGCCCGTAAATTCTCATTAGTTCGATTGTTGAGCTCAGTTTTTGCAATAGTCTGTTTACCTTCATTGTACGCAACGGCACATTTTTTGTGCATTTACAATTAATTCACCACGCTTTGAAACCAGTTTTCAATTCCCCAAGGATAGTTTCTCTCACGGCCTGGGCAGATAAGCCGTGTCTCAATGATTTGAGGCAACGTGACAAAACCAAGAATGTTTCTGCCCATAGAGCTAACCTTAACGCAGCATGATGCTGCATATTTGGAGAATACAGGGTATGAAAAAGACTCTCGCACTACTGACAGTTATGTCAGCTTTCGCCGCGACGCCAGCATTTGCTGCAGACGTGGAATTTACAGCAACTGTTGCATCGACTTGCACCATCGACAATCTAAATGCCGGTTCTTTGGGCGTTAACGGTGACGCATCAGTGCTTTCATCAACAATTGGTACGGGTTCATCAGGTACAGCCGATGTTACTGCAAACAGCAATCTATTTACATTGACTGTTACAGACCCAAGTTCATTTGAAGCTGGCGCTCCAGCTGTGCCAGCCGGCACTACATGGGTGTCATCAACAGACTTTAACGGCAGCACATTCGGCGAGGCTTCGCCCCAGGTTGTTCCAGCAACAACTACGCAAGCAACAGTCGATCTAGCAGTAACTGCTGGTTCAGGTTCATTTGCGAACGGCTCTTATACAGCGCTCGTTACACTTACCTGTTCTTAATCGAATTGCTGAAAAGGGGATTTCTGCAATGATGACTCTCAAGAATAAATTTCTAACTGGCGTTGTTGCGGGATCTCTCGCACTTTCGCTGCTGCCTTCTGAGGCAGCAGCACAGTCCATGTCGCCAATGCGCGGCAAGGTAAAGAGTTTCACCGACTCATATGCGCTCAAAGTGTATCCGGCCAATCCTTATGATCACCGGATTCGCATTGAAGTTAAGGCGTATGATGCCAACTTTCGTCCGCTAAATAATGTGCGCATTTCACCATCTAATTTCACGCTTGGCGGCCAGGCAAACAGACAGGTAACCGTCGTCGTACCTTTCAATGGCAAGAAAACCAGTCGCGTTCGCATCTGCACTGAGAGCGTTCCGTTTCCAGGCAAAGCTTCTAACAACATTAAGGCTCAGATATGTGGAAAATTCATCGGCGAACGCCGCAACTAATCGTTGCTAGTGTTGTCATGCTGACCACAGTCGGGTCGGCATTGGCAGAAGACTCAACGAATAATTCTTTTCAACTTCCAGGCGTATCACTGCCATCAGGTAGCGATGAAGTTCGCGCAGCCGATGGAACATCTTGCCGAAGCGCAGTTGGCAATGGCGGCGCGTATCTGGATATTGGCGTAATTGGAAATCCGAGCGCATTGACAGGCAGCAGCTCAGGCACAACGAGCACCGACTCTACGACAACGTCGGCATATGGCCGTATTGTTATTCCATTGGGTCGCAGTCGAAAGCGGGTTGATTGTACCAGATTGTATGATCTTGAAGTTCGTCGTCTAGAAATGGAGCTTCGCCTTATGGAAATGGGGCTGGGTCGGGGCATTGAAGGGTCCACCGGATCAAACGGTGAATCAATTGAGGCTGACGACGAATTCAACGATGATGAGTGGTCCAATGATGGTCTTTCTGAAAGCTAAACACAGGAAAGCCAAGGCGTGTAAGTTTCAGTACCAATTAGGTACAGTAACAGCTGTTCTTTTGGGTGTAACAATGTTGGAGCCGGCACCTGCTGGCGCGCAGAACAACAGAAATTCCTGTACGATCATCGTAGATAATACGCCGGGTGTTCTGCGCCAAAATGCGGATACGAGCATATTGTCGTCTAAACATGCGGGCGGACAACCTGCGCGAGCAGTGATCGTTGCGACGAACTCAAGGTTTCGCGCCAGTATAGATAGTCCATCAGGCTTTTCGGTTTTTCCAAATAATGGCAACCAAAACACTGAGTTTTCTTCGACGTTTTCGTCTCGAGGCGCAACGAAATTTCTTTCAGTATCTGACGATGTAGAGCGCCGGATTAAAAGAGGCCGAAGCCGCATTCGAATTGATATGACCGCCAGGCGGTTAAATGGCTCATTTCCATCTGGAAATTATCAAGCCACGGTAACACTGAGGTGTGAATAATGCCCTTGAATTTTAAAAATCCGGCGCAGCTACTAGCAGTTGCGGCCTTGCTGGCTGCTTACTCGTCGCCCTCGTTCAGCCAGTCGATGCCTTTCACCTCGACGATTGGTCAGAGTTCAAGTTGTACAATCGTTGTAAATCGTAATGGTACTATGGTGCCTAATGGTGCGGGCACGGTCTTGTCTTCGAAATTTGCCGGTGGCGAGTCTGGCGAGGCATTGGTAACGCCGCAAAATGGTATCTATACCGTTTCAGCCAACCACTACGGCATTTGGCGGTCGGGTCCAGAGCCGCTAAATGCGCCAAATACGACCTTTCAACCCAGCCATTCTGGTACATATCGTGGTTTCAATCTCTACGGAGAGCGTACAACCCCAATTCGATTACGTGCCATCAACAATACCATTGCTTATCTTATGGACATTGACCTGGTTGCTACAAAGGATCCCGGCTTTTCGTTCGCTCAGGGCGGCTATCAGAGTGAAGTTGCGGTGCTTTGCGAATAGCCGAACTTCAGGCCTACTAGACAATTGATGCTTCATGAGCCATCTAGCAGTGATGGCTCACGTTAAACCCACATTGCCAGAGAAAGACTGCGCGCATTGCGGCCGACTAATGGTTTGGCGCAAGGCTTGGGCGAAAAATTGGGATGAAGTTAAGTACTGTTCTCAAAAATGTCGGCGCGAGGCAAAAGGTTCCCGGAAACCAAAGCCTTAGATTGTTGTTGTGGATCATAGCCTAATCTTTACGTTGTATAGATGCTTGGATCCTTATCGGCCTTTGAGGCATCAAGGCTGCATTCACACCAAATTAAAAGTCTCTAAAAATGTGTTGGAGCTTGCCCTGAGCGCATTCTCGTTGCATCACATATTTTATGAGACCGTTTGATAAAAATTGGCTTTTTGGCATCCTATCGGCCAGCCTTCTTATTGCTCATAATGCAACTGGTGCGTATGCGCAGGAATTTGCAATCATTGGTCCACTTGAGGGCACATCCGATATTGTTGGCCAGCAGATGAGCGCTGGCGTTAAGGCCTATGATGCCACCCTTACCGTTTACAATGATAATTGTGACGCTTCGTCAGGCAAAGTGGCTGCAGAAACCGCATTGTCGCAAGGAGCAAAATTCATAATCGGATTGCCTTGTGTTGAAGCTTTAGACGCGGCTGCAATGGTTGTTCAAGACAACGAAAATGATGCAGTAATCATTAGTTTGGGCGTCGAGGTGCCGGACATTACAAGCCGCGAAAAACGTCAGAATTGGCCTGTATTTCGCTTTGCAGCTGATGCAAGCCAAGAAGCAGAAACAATTGCAGACTACATCAAAAGTGCATGGCGCAATGTTGATTTTGCAATCATTGATGATGGCAAAATCAACATTGCGCC
>JBCDFK010000172.1:0-5564 GCA_039178065.1 Pseudomonadota bacterium
CCCGTCACACTCATATGGCGCGACACGGATGGCTTCAAAGTATTGCGCTCGATGACGAAATCATGCCCCGTTGGCTTTCGGCTGATTGCTTCATCAATCGCTTGGCTCACCAGTTCATTGCTCTCAGATCTTCGCAGCGGCTCCCTCAACTCAGCTGCATCATCCTGTCCCAAACACATATAGAGTGTGCCGGTACATGTTAAGCGAACGCGATTGCAGCTCTCGCAGAAATTGTGTGTCATCGGCGTAATCAAGCCAAG
Source organism: Pseudomonadota bacterium (assembly GCA_039178065.1). GTDB lineage: Bacteria > Pseudomonadota > Alphaproteobacteria > Rhizobiales > Rhizobiaceae > Ahrensia. The sequence goes on from JBCDFK010000172.1 coordinate 261, forward strand.
CCTTCCGCCAGTTTCAGCAACTTCGACATAGCGGGCCGGGCCGCCAGTTTTGTAGGCAATTTCGTTGAGCGTGAACTGCTTTTCGAGATCTGCACGCACCATGCTCAGCGGTAAATATTGGTCAGTACGATCCTCATCGATTTCGCCCATTGGCATTGTTTCGATCAAGGTTAGATCCATGCCTTCGCCATGTGCCCAACGCATCATATCAACGATTTCCATATCGTTGACGCCCTTAAGTGCCACGGCGTTGATTTTGACATTAAGTCCAACATCTCGAGCTGCCTTGATGCTTGCGAGTACGCGGTCGAGTGCTCCCCAGCGTGTGATTTCTTTGAACTTGGCTGCATCGAGCGTATCTAACGAGACGTTCACGCGCTTGACGCCGAAGTCGGCAAGCTGGGCTGCATATTTGCCTAGTTGTGAGCCGTTTGTTGTGAGCGTGAGTTCATGCAGAGCGCCAGATTTGAGGTGTCGAGATAGCTGTTCGATGAGATGCATAATGTTCTTGCGGACTAGCGGTTCGCCACCGGTCAATCTCAATCGTTTTACGCCCTTTTCTATGAAAGTTGTGCAAAGACGATCGAGTTCTTCTAGGGTCAGCAACTCTTTCTTTGGCAGAAACGTCATATGTTCGGACATGCAGTATACACAGCGAAAATCGCAGCGGTCTGTAACAGAAACACGCAAGTAATCTACCATTCTTCCGAATGGATCGATCATTTCGCTGCCGTTTGTTGTTGTCGTCATCTCACCAATGTCCTAACGCGTTATATGAAACATTTGGCATTATTATCAGCCACGTCAATGCCGTAGGGCGCTGATAGTGATCTGGACCATGAAAAAACGGAAACTGCTATGACTGAATTATGGCCTGAGGAATTGCGCGTATCTGAAGACAAGCGTTTATTGACCGTCAGTTTTGGCGGCGACAAGGTTTATAAGCTAACGGCAGAAATGCTTCGCGTATTGTCGCCGTCGGCCGAAGTTCAGGGACACTCGCAGGCTCAACGCAAGCTTATGTTTGGCAAACGCAATGTTGAAATTATGAAAATGGAACCCGTGGGCAATTATGCAGTACGGATCGTGTTTGATGATATGCACGATACTGGTATTTTTTCGTGGGTTTATCTTGCAGAACTTGGGGCTGAAAAAGAAGCCAAATGGGCTGAATATTTGACGGAATTGGAAGAAGCGGGATTGAGTCGATGAGTTATGAACCAATAGTGGATATAGCGGCCCTAGAGGCACTGTATGGGACCCCTGGTCAAGCATCGGTTGTTAAAGTGGCCGACCGGCTCACCAACGAATATGCAAAACTGATCCAAGCATCGCCGTTTTTTGCGTTGGCGAGTGTTGGCCCAGAAGGTCTTGATTGTTCGCCCCGTGGCGAACTTGGTGGCGCCTTCACAATCCATGATGAGAAAACCATTATCGTTCCGGATCGTCGCGGTAACAATCGTTTGGATAGTTTACGTAATATCGTTGTTAATCCAGAGATCGCGATGCTGTTTCTAATACCGGGATCGCATACGACAATTCGGCTGAATGGTACCGCAATTGTGACGGCGGATGCGGAGCTTTTGGCGGCGAATGAACGCGATGGAACGCTGCCGCGTTCGGTAATAGTTGTGACAATCCGCGAGATTTATACCCAATGTGGGCGTGCCGTTCTGAGGGCAGGGCTTTGGGATGCGGAAAACCACGTCGACTTAGCTAATATACCTACGCCAGGCGATGTTCTTAAGGCGCAAACTGGCGGCGAGATTGATGGTAAAGAATATGATGCTAATTGGGCCGGCAGGGCCGCCAAATCCATGTGGTGATCTGTTTGCAGAACTAGCCCATACCAAATTCTTTGAAGAAATCATTGCCCTTGTCGTCAATGACAATGAAAGCAGGGAAATCTTCAACTTCAATGCGCCAAATGGCTTCCATACCAAGTTCAGGATATTCAACAATCTCAACCTTTTTGATGCAGTCCTGTGCCAAGCGGGCGGCAGGGCCGCCGATGGAGCCTAGATAGAAGCCGCCATGCGCTTTGCAGGCTTCACGGACCTGGCGAGAACGGTTTCCTTTCGCAAGCATCACCATTGAACCGCCAAAGCTCTGGAACTGATCGACGTATGAATCCATGCGCCCAGCGGTTGTGGGGCCAAATGAGCCTGATGCCATACCATCGGGTGTTTTTGCTGGACCTGCATAGTAAATTGGATGATCTTTGAAATAGTCAGGCATCTCTTCGCCAGCCTCTAGGCGTGCGCGAATTTTGGAGTGCGCCAAATCGCGTGCCACAATGATGGATCCGGTCAAGGAAAGGCGCGTCTTTACAGGGTGTTTTGTCAATTCGCTGAGAATTTGAGTCATCGGCTGATTGAGATCGACATTGACCACATTGGCATCAAGATGCGTGTCCTCAACTTCGGGCATATATTGTGCTGGATTGGTTTCTAATTGCTCGATGAAAACGCCATCCTTGGTGATTTTTCCCTTAGCTTGGCGGTCGGCTGAACAGGAGACACCCAGTCCAATGGGAAGTGATGCACCATGACGCGGTAAACGAACAACGCGCACGTCATGGCAGAAATATTTGCCACCAAATTGCGCGCCAATGCCCAAATTTTGGGTCATTTTATGGATTTCTTTCTCCATCTCGAGATCACGGAACGCGTGCGCCTGTTCCGAGCCTTCGGTGGGCAATTCATCAAGGTATTTTGTGGAGGCCATTTTCACTGTCTTCAGCGTCATTTCTGCGGAAGTTCCACCAATGACGACTGCCAAGTGATAGGGCGGGCAGGCGGCTGTTCCCAATGTAAGAATTTTTTCCTTTAGGAATTCGATCATTCTGTCGTGGGTCAAAAGCGACGGCGTTCCTTGATATAGGAATGTCTTATTTGCTGAACCGCCACCCTTGGCGACAAAGAGCAATTCATACTCATCGTCACCTTCCTCGTAGATATCTACCTGAGCAGGTAGATTGTTCTTGGTGTTTTGCTCTTCAAACATGGAAAGTGGCGCCAATTGTGAGTAGCGCAAGTTTTTCTTGGTGTAGGCATCCAGAACGCCTTCGCCGAGGGCGTCTTCATCACCGCCTTCGGTCCAAACCTTGCGGCCTTTCTTGGCCATAACTATCGCAGTACCGGTGTCTTGGCACATAGGGAGCACTCCACCAGCAGCGATATTGGCGTTTTTGAGCAAGTCATAGGCAACAAAACGATCGTTTTCGGTGGCCTCGGGGTCTTCGAGAATATTTGCCAGCTGTTTAAGGTGGCCCGGACGCAGAAGATGGTTGATGTCAGCAAAAGCTTCTTCGGAAAGCATGCGTAACGCCTCGTTTTCCACCACAAGCATGTCGTCGCCGCGAAACTTCTCCACCGATACATGTTTGTCGGTCAGCTTGCGCCAAGTGGTTTCAGATTTGCCGAGGGGGAACAGCTTGCTCATTTCTTTTCCTTAAATTTTGTCGCTGGTTGTTGTCTTAAACCAGATCGCCAAAATGGCAATCTCGATTGATAGGACCCAACGTCAAGCGAACAATCGTTGGCGAATCCTGAGAACCGCACTGAATTCCAACTATATTCATTACAATTTTACCTAGTTCATTGGCTGTCTTTTTAGGCCTTTGTGCCAGATTGGATACATCAGATGATGCAATGTGAGTTTTGAATATGCCCAAGAACTTTTTGTCCGATAGACGCGGTAACTTTGCTGCGATGTTCACAATTGCCGCTTTTCCTATGCTGGCAGGTATTGGCATGGCTATCGAATACTCCAATATCACGTCACAAACCGCAAAGCTTCAGAACGCTGTAGATGCTGCTATTTTGTTCGCTGGGCGCTATCTAGATGAAAACGACGCATTACCTAGTCAAAATGACATCGAAGGTTTCGTAGATAGCAATTTTGAGGGTCCGTTTGAGATCGCGCAATTCGCGCAAACAGGCGATACTCTGACGCTTTCGGTCGACATTGAAATTCCAGCATTCTTTTTCGGCGACATCTATCCCGACGTATTTGATAAGAACGTAGCCGCTTCAATCCCCTATGGTGGCAAGTCATATATAGAAGTCGCGATGGTACTTGATACGACTGGTTCTATGAGTGGCAGTAAGATTGCAACATTGAAAACTGTTGCAAATTCATTTGTTGATGAGCTGGCTGCTGTTAGAGATGCGAAAAATGAGATCAAAATTGGTCTCGTGCCATTTAGTAAATATGTGAATATTGGCGACGCTAACAAATTCGAATACTGGGTGGAGCCCCATCCAAACCCCAGCAGTTGGAACGGGTGTGTGGGTTCGCGGGATGAGCCCGATACGTTGGAAGATGGTATTACAAATAAAACGGTTGGTGGCATAACTTCAACGGTTCAGTTCCCATCAATTGATTATTCTTCCTGTCCATCGCCCATTGTGCCGCTGACTGAATCTACACCTGTCTTGAAAAATGGCATCAATGCCATGGTGGCTAAAGGCCAAACCTATGTTGGCGAAGGTGTGGCCTGGGGGCAAAGAATTTTGTCTAAGCAAGAACCGTTCACCGAAGGCAAGGCGTTTGGTAGTTTGGGTGCCAATGTAAGACATGAGAAAATCATGTTGGTCCTTACCGATGGTGACAATGTTAGTGGTCCATCTTTTCCGCTGCACAATGCGAATGGAAGTGTCGGCAACACATATACAAACCGTGCTTGTCAATCCGCGAGAGATGCAGGTGTGACAGTCTACAGCATCGTGTTTGGAACCAATGTCTCCAACACGGGTAAGGCTGTGATGGTAGATTGTGCAGGTGGTGCAGATGGTTATTTTGAAGCTGCAAATGCTACCGCACTACAAGCGGTATTTGATGAAATTCTGGCTAAGCTCGTGGCGCTCCGTCTCAGCTCATAACGCCAACTGACAAGTTCCAACTTATCTGATACGGCCCGCTGCGCGATGCTCAGCGGGCCGTTTTTGTGCGTTTGCTGTACTATCGGAGTTATTTCTTGGGGCTACCGGCTCAGAATGGATCGCGCTAAGCGACACAAGCTATTGCCGTATAACGTATCCAGGATCGAACAAATTGATCAACTTCCTCATAGGCTGTGATCATATTTGTACTTGTGTTTTTATTCCAATATTACGTAATTTTACTTGTATAAACTTTTTATGTAGTACCGATTCTAATATTTTTCGTTTTATATTACCTAAAGTAATATCCGTGCAATGTACGATATCTTTAAGTTGTTGATTTTATTTATTAAAAAATATAAACCCCGATTTCAATGCACGAGCTGAAGGGGTCTTTTAATTTTCAAAATAAGTAAAA
>JBCDFK010000173.1:0-5535 GCA_039178065.1 Pseudomonadota bacterium
ATTCCGCCATCTGGGCACGTAATCGGTGCCGTCATCTACGGCGCAGCCCTTGGCGAGTCAACAATTATGGGTATAGGTATTCAACTAATTTCGAAAGAATGGATACCAAGATGATCATCGTGCCTGGCTCAATCAATTTAGACCTGATTGCGAAGTCCAATGGGTTACCAGCTCCAGGTCAAACGCTCTCCGGAACACATTTTGAAACAGCGCCAGGTGGCAAGGGTGCTAACCAGGCCTTAGCCGCACGCCGCGCCGGTGGCGATGTGTTAATGGTTGGTGCCGTTGGATCAGATGCGAATGCTGCCGAGGCAATTTCTATGCTAAAAGACGCAGACGTCAATCTCGATGCCGTGCGGAAAATTGAGCTGGAAGAAGTGCCGACGGGTGTCGCCCTGATCTTAGTAGATTCAGTATCGGGCGAGAACCAAATTGTGGTTGTGCCGGGTGCCAATGGTCATGTTCACGCTGATGATTTGTCGGGTTTAGCGCTTAACGACACGGACTTTGTCGTGCTCCAGCTGGAAGTTCCATCCAATGTAGTTGAAGCTGCATTGACCATTGCAAAAAAGAACGGTGCTAAATCGCTCTTAAACATCGCTCCCTTCGACTCCAGTGCTGTTGGTCTCGCGCGAAAAGCAAACATCACCATCGCGAACGAAACAGAGTTTGATGAACTGGCCGTTGCTATGAACTTGCAGGGGAACGACCGCATCGAGAAAGCGAAAGAGTTTTGCCGGCAAACAGGCAATATTATAGTTGTAACGCTCGGTGGTGATGGAGCATTCGCGATCGAAGGCAACGCAATCTATCGAGCCAATTCCCTGCCGATAGAGCCCGTGGATACCGTCGGCGCAGGAGACACGTTCTGCGGTTGCCTAGCTGTGGCTCTAGGTGAAGGAAAATCGATGGAGGAGGCACTAGCGTTTGCGAGCGCGGCGGGCAGCTTGGCCTGTTTAAAAAACGGAGCCCAGCCTTCAATTCCATATCGAGCCGAAATTGACGATGCGCTCAACAGCTGACCTTAGCAACTATAGCGTTGCAACGCGCTCCGTTATTAGGTCGAAAAAGCCCTGTGCATCCACATCGCCGAGTACAAAGGCATTTTTGGGCCTGTCTGTCACGCCCCACCAATCAATGACCGTCATGCCCATGGTCAATTCTGATTGAATCTCGACACTGACATTGCATTGGCGTCCAGAAAACAAGTCTGGTTTAAGTAGATAGGCTATCACGCACGGATCATGCAAAGGGCCCCCATCTGTGCCATATTTGTCTTCATCAAAGCGTTCAAAAAAGTCAATTAAGTCCGCGGTTGCATCGCAAACGCGAGTTCCCTTTGCGCGTAGCGCATCGACACGCGATTGGGTAGTTAGTGCTTTGTGCGTACAATCCAAAGGTGCCATGACGATTGGAATGCCCGCGCCAAACACCGTTGCAGCGGCATGTGGATCAACATAGATGTTAAACTCTGCGGCAGGCGTTACATTGCCACCTTCAAAGAATCCGCCACCCATTAATACGATTTCACGAATTCTTGGTGCGATATCTGGCGCAGTCACCAGTGCCAATGCGATATTGGTTAAAGGTCCTAGCGCACAAAGAGTAATGGATTGTTTCGGATGTTCGCGGATGGTTTCTACAATGAAATCAACTGCAAACTGCTTTTGAAGTTGCATTTCCGGCTCGGGCAAATCCGGTCCGTCCAGACCGGTTTTTCCGTGTACATATTCGGCGGTAACAAGCGGGCGAACCAGTGGTCGCATAGCGCCTGAATATACCTTTGTCTGCGACTTTCCTGCTAATTCGCAGATTTTTCGTGCATTTTTCTCAGTTAGAGCCAACGGCACATTGCCGGCAACCGCAGTAATTCCAATGACATCTAGTTCGGAGCTTCCAAGCGCCAGCAAAATGGCGACCGCGTCATCCTGTCCGGGGTCTGTATCGATAATAATCGCCCGTTTTGCATCGTCATCGCTAGACATTCAGGATCCTTTCTTGAAATTGTGCCCAAGCGTGACCATACTAAAACATGCAACAAATGCCATATGGGTCTGTTGCTAATTGTCGCTTTGGTTGAGGACATTGCCGGTTGCCCGGCGTGAAGACAGATGACACGAATGACCACTTTTTCCAGCCCGTTGCTGGTTGGCTTTGAAGCCATTGAGAAATCGCTCGAACGCGTTGCAAAAGCGCCAGACGGTTATCCGCCATACAATATTGAGCGCATAAGCAATCAAGAACAGGATTTGCTGCGAATAACCCTGGCAGTTGCCGGCTTTTCCATCGACGATTTAGAAATCACAACAGAAGACAGCCAATTAATTGTCCATGGCAAACAGGTCGATGAAGGTGAACGCGAGTTCCTACATCGAGGCATAGCCGCAAGACAGTTCCAAAAGACATTTGTTTTGGCTGACGGTATGCGCGTGTTGAACGCGGAACTGAAAAACGGCATGCTTTGCATCGATCTTGATCGGCCAAAGCCGGAAAAACTGGTTCGTAAAATCAATATTTCACAAACAGACTAAATCGTTAGCATCACCACTTTGTGAGTGAACGTCAGGGCACAGTGATTGACGCAGCTCTGACCTTTGTGCACAACCCGATAAAACTAAAATTCGGGAGATTATTTGTGCCACTTAAATCCATTTTTGTTGCCCTAGCAGCAACAACTGTCGCCTTTGCATCAACTCAATCGACATTTGCCGAGCCTGTTGTTAGCGATTGGCAAGCGGTGCTTGAAGAGGCATCGGGCCAGACAATATATTGGAACGCTTGGGGCGGATCCGCGCAAATCAATTCGTATATTGAATGGGTTGGTGATCAGCTCAGCGAAGCGCATGGTATTGATCTCGTACATGTAAAACTTGATGACACCGCAAATGCTGTAGCCAGTGTTGTGGCTGAAAAAGCTGCCGGAAAAGACACAGGCGGTGCGATTGATCTCATTTGGATCAATGGTGAGAATTTTGCTTCCATGAAGCGCCAACAATTGTTGTTTGGCCCTGACTGGGCACAACAGCTACCCAATTGGCAATTTGTAGATGTTGAAAACAAGCCCACGATCACGACAGATTTCACAATCCCGACCGATGGTATGGAATCGCCATGGGGCATGGCTAAAATGGTGTTCTTTCATGACAGCGCCCGCACCGATGTGACTGCGATGCCTGATAATGCCGATGAATTGCTGAAATGGGCGTCGGAAAACCCTGGCCGTTTTTCATACCCACAGCCACCGGACTTTATTGGTTCAAGCTTTCTCAAACAAATTTTGATCGAAAAAGTTGCTGACCGCGATTTGTTGCAACAGCCGGTTGATGAAGCGACGTTCAAAGAAGTGACACAACCGCTTTTCAATTACTTAGATCAGTTGCATCCGAACCTTTGGCGTCAAGCAAAAGCATTTCCTAAGGACTATCCATCGATGAGCCAATTGATGGCAGATGGTGAACTAGAGATCACCTTCGCATTCAACCCATCTGACGCATCGCGCGGAATTGCCAATCAAGAATTGCCGGACACGGTTCGTTCGTTCACCTTCTCCGGCGGCACACTTGGTAACACGCACTTTGTCGCAATACCGTACAATGCGAGTTCAAAAGCTGCTGCTTTGGTGGTGGCCAACTTTATAATTTCTCCGGAAGCACAAATTCGTAAGCAGGACCCCAATGTCTGGGGTGATCCGACAGTGCTTGCGATCGAAAAACTTTCGTCCGAAGACGCTGAAGCATTTGGAAAGTTGGATTTGGGGATTGCTACATTGAAACCAGAAGAACTAGGGCCAGCATTCGATGAGCCGCATCCAACATGGATGAGCAAGATTGAGCAAGAGTGGGCTTCACGCTACGGTGTTGCCAACTAACACTAATTAACGAAGGCACCGCGGGTCCATGCTACGTTTTTTCCCTGCGTTTGCTCTTTTCATTTTAGTGGTGCCGGTACTATTCGGATTGGTGGGCACGTTGCTGCCCGCCTTTGGATATTTGCCCGCCTTGGGCGGTGAACATTTATCCTTTTCAGCCTTTGGTACGCTTTGGTCTCAACCGGGTATCTGGCATTCCGCTCGCCAGGCATTTGTAATTGGACTGGCTTCCACCGCCCTATCTGTTTGTCTGGTAGCTGGCTTTGTTGCTGCTTGGTATGGCACGCGATCATTTCGCGCCACTCAACATTTGGTTTCGCCATTGCTGGCGGTTCCCCATGCCGCCGCGGCTTTCGGTTTCGCATTTATGATCGCACCCTCAGGCTTCGTTTCGCGGCTTTTGTCACCATGGCTGACCGGATGGGACCGCCCGCCTGACTTATTGATTGTAAATGACCCTATGGGCTTGGCATTAATAGCCGGCTTGGTCGTCAAAGAGGTGCCATTCCTTTTGTTAGTTACGCTCGCTGCCCTTCCTCAGGTGCCAGCGGTAAAGTCTGTTCACCTCACGCAATCGCTCGGTTACGGCCGGATGGCAGGCTTTATATTTGCCGTCTGGCCTTCGATTTATCGACAAATTAGATATCCAATATTTGCCGTGATTGCCTATTCAAGTGCCAATGTAGATATGAGCATTATACTTGGTCCAAGCACACCACACACGCTGCCGGTTCGGCTGGTCGGTTGGATGAATGATCCAGAACTTTCGATGCGCTTTATGGCCTGCGCTGGCGCTATGCTCCAGATCGCAATAACCGGTAGCGCCTTGTTAGTATGGCTATTGATCGAAAGGGTGACGAGCGGCATCGCGCGAGGTTTGAGCCTAATGGGGTATCGGTTAAAGCGTGATGGTTGGTTGCGAATTATCGCGTCCGTCTCCATGACAATGTCGTCACTTATTGTGTTTGGCGGTCTGGTGGTTTTGGCAATTTGGTCGGTCTCTGGTCTTTGGCAATTTCCAAATTCCTTGCCAAGTTCGCTGTCATTGCGCGCTTGGAACATGACTTTACCCGGGTTGTCGCGCCCGATTTGGACGACTGTTTTCTTGGGCGTTTCATCGGTCGTAATCTCGATCATCATCACCATTGCTTGCTTGGCGCGAGAACAGCAAACCGGACGAAGCGGCGGAAATCGCGCGCTTCTGTTTCTCTATGTACCGCTGCTTGTCCCACAAATTGGCTTTCTGTTCGGACTACAATTACTGCTCCTCAACTTTAATGCTTCAACCAGTTGGGCGGCACTCATTTTTGTGCACGTCGTATTTGTCTTGCCTTATGTTTTCTTGTCGCTGTCGGCACCCTGGCGCTCATACGACACGCGGTATGAGGCCATTGCTGCGGCTCTAGGAACGTCGCCTTGGCGAATATTCTTGCGAGTTAGGTTTCCAATGTTACTTCGTGCCGTGCTTGCCGCGGCAGCCGTTGGTTTCGCGGTTTCAATCGGGCAATATTTGCCGACCTTGCTCATTGGCGCAGGACGGTTCTCAACCATCACAACTGAAGCTGTAGCGCTTGGCTCCGGTGGAAACCGACGCATCATTGGTATTTATGCATTTTTGCAAATGGTTTTGCCATTTGTTGGCTTCTTGTTGGCATCTTTGGTGCCTG
>JBCDFK010000174.1:0-5515 GCA_039178065.1 Pseudomonadota bacterium
AGACTTGGTCGCCAATAAGTGGGTGTCCGATATAGGCCATGTGGACCCGTATTTGGTGGGTTCTTCCGGTTTCAAGGGTGCAATCTATCAATGCCGCCGACCAATCGGTGCCATCTTTTGGGCCAAAGCGTTCCATCACCTGAACATGGGTTACAGCGTTGCGTGCACCAACACGTTTTTCATCAACCACTGCCTGTTTTGTTCGGTCGCCATCACCGCGTCCTAGATAAGTCTGTACGGTTAGTTTCTGTTTTTGGGGCGCACCCCAGATGAGTGCAGAGTAAATGCGCCGCATCGCACCCGTTTTGCCATGATCTGCGAATTGCGATGACAAATGCCTATGGGCAAAGTCGTTTTTTGCGACGACCATCACACCGCTGGTTTCTTTGTCCAATCGATGCACTATGCCCGGGCGTTTGACGCCACCAACGCCCGATAGGGTATCGCCACAATGGTGTATCAATGCGTTGACCAATGTGCCGGTCAAATTGCCTGCGCCAGGGTGCACCACCAACCCTGCGGGCTTGTTGACGACAATTAGATCTTGATCTTCGAAGAGCACATCAAGTGGGATGTCTTCAGCAACTGGATCTGGCTCACCCGCTTCAGGGACTTCAAAAAGCGCCTTATCGCCGATCGCAATCTTCTTTTTAGGTTCTTTTACAATAACATCATTTAGCTGAACGTGACCGGCTTCGATAATGGCTTTGATACGACTGCGTGAAATATTGTCGTCAGTTACGGCCGCAAGCCATTGATCGAGGCGCAGGCCATCATGATCGTTACTTGCAATGAACTCTTCCATTTTCTGACAACCCTGTTAATTGAGCGCAACAGCTTTTGGGTAAAAGCACAAGCGTGTGAAGCGCTTCATTAATATAATGAGTTTGATTTGGCTATGAATGATCAGCGCATCGACATTGAAGAAGAAAAACCGCTAGATCCGGCGGCCGAGAAACTGCGGCGTAAAATGTTGCGCTTAATGGTTATATCGCTGGGTTCGATGTTCATAGGTATTTTCGCAGTGTTGTTCGCGATTGTCTATAAAATGAACAATTCAGCAGTCATTTCAGAACAGATTGAAATGAGCATTGAATTGCCCGCGGGCTTCCAAATTGAAGAGACCCAAATGAGTGATGGTGTTATTTTGTTCAGGGGCCGCGCTAACGATGGCAGCAGCAAGATTATGCTCTTTGGCTCTGCGGACGGCGAGCCGCGTGGCGTTATTGAACTAAAGTAGAATATCGTTACGCAATTTTACCAAGAGTTCGGAAACTATTCCAATTGCGGCATCATTACGGGAAAATTGTCGCAAGATCAGAACAATCTACTCTTTACAACAGCTTTGTGACATCGTTTGATGCATCCCGAGGGTTTGATGGGTAGGCCCGAAATGGCAGTCAGCGTTTAAGGCTGCGGGAATGGAGTAGAATGGCAGCTTCTAGGGGTGCGTCTGTCAAGTTCGATAGCGTGCAGAAGAGTTATGATGGCGAAAACTTAGTCGTCAAAAATTTGAATTTAGATATAGCCCGTGGTGAATTCCTCACCATGCTAGGGCCATCTGGCTCCGGTAAGACGACATGTCTTATGATGCTTGCCGGATTTGAGCCTGCGACACATGGCGAAATTTATCTCAACGATAGTCCTATCAATAACGTACCACCGCACAAGCGGGGGATTGGCATGGTTTTTCAGAACTATGCACTTTTCCCGCATATGTCGGTCGCTGAAAACTTGGCTTTTCCGCTTAAGGTGCGCGGCATGGGCAAGGCCGAAAGCGAAGAACGCATTACACGTGCGCTTGAGATGGTTGAACTGGGTGCATTTGGCAACCGGCGACCAGCACAGCTTTCCGGCGGTCAGCAACAGCGCGTCGCGGTGGCACGAGCGCTGGTATTTGACCCAGAACTTGTCTTGATGGATGAGCCACTTGGTGCGCTCGACAAGCAACTGCGTGAGCAGATGCAATATGAGATCAAGCACATTCATGATAATCTTGGTGTTACTGTGGTTTATGTAACCCACGATCAAACCGAAGCATTGACTATGTCAGATCGTGTAGCGGTGTTTAATGACGGCGTCATTCAGCAATTGTCACCGCCTGATGTTCTTTATGAGAGCCCTGATAATTCATTCGTTGCTCAATTCATTGGTGAGAACAACAAGCTCTCTGGCGAAGTTGTTAAGCTTGGGAAAAAAGGCTGCGACGTTAAGCTGGCCGACGGCAATATTGTGAAAGCCGAGCCGGTCAATGTTTCTGCTGTTGGGGATCGCACAATGATCTCACTGCGACCCGAGCGGATTGAGCTCTTGCCGGATGCAAAGTCCGACAATTTGATCGATGGCAAGATTGAAGAACTAATTTACCTGGGAGACCATATTCGTGTTCGCATGAATGTCGCTGGGAATAACGAATTCATCGTCAAGGTACGCAACCGTCGCGATAAGCGGCCGATTGCAGCCGGCGATGTTGTGGCGGTTGGCTGGGACGCCGCTGACGCTAAAGCCCTGGACGCAGTTGTTTAGGCAATTATTGTACCGCAGCAGCTTTGCTGCGGTCGATCAGTAGTGAATGGCATTGTGCCAAATCAAAAACGTTGGGAGACGACATTGAAACATAAATCATTAATTCTTGCGACTGCGGCGACAGCCCTTTTCGCAACAACAGCTATTGCTGAAAACCACAGCTTGGCGCTTGAGCCATGCGAAAATTGTGCAGACAGCATGACACTTGTGTCATGGGGTGGTTCTTACCAGGAATCACAAATCAACGCTTATTCAGCGCCTTATGAAGAGTTTACTGGGGTCAAATCTACCTATGATGAATCATCAGCGGAAGCGACGGCTAAGCTTCGCGCTATGAATGAAGCGGGCAATGTGACTTGGGACGTTGTTGACGTGGTTGCGTCTGATGCGATCCGTCTTTGCGATGAAGGGCTTGCGATTGAGCTTGACGGCGCAACAGACCTAGCTGCTGCACCAGATGGTACTTCTGCGGATGACGACTTTGGCGTTCTTCGTGTGAACAGCTGCTTCGTGCCTCAGATTGTTTATTCAACAACTTTTGGATATCGCACAGACTTGGTTGGCGACACACCGCCAACAACAGTTTGCGACGTGTTCGACACAGAGAAATTCCCGGGCAAACGTGCATTGCAAAAGCGTCCGATCGACAACATGGAATGGGCAACTTACTGCAACGGCACTGCGAAAGAAGACATCTATGATGTGCTCAGCACAGACGAAGGTGTTGCGGCTGCGTTCGCTAAGCTCGACACCATCAAGGATGACATTGTTTGGTGGGAAGCAGGCGCTGAAACGCCTCAGCTTTTGGCTGACGGTGAAGTCGTGATGGGTTCAACATTCAATGGACGTTTGTTCTCAGCGATTGCTGAACAAAATCAACCAATTGCTATGTTGTGGGATATGCAATCATTTGACCTTGATGGTTGGATCATTCCTACGGGTCTTTCACCTGAGCGTGAAGCACGTGCAAAACACTTCCTGAAGTTTGCAACAGACACTCAACGTCTTGCAGACCAAGCGAAGTACATTTCATACGGTCCAGCGCGTATGTCTTCTGCACCATTGGTAGGCAAGCATGAGACATTGGGTATCGACATGGCGCCACATATGCCAACAGACCCAGCTAATGCAGCCAATGTTCACAACTATGATTACACATGGTGGGCAGACAACCGCGATGACTTGGATGCAAAATTCCAAGCATGGTTGGCTCAGTAAGTTGAGTTAAACACGGGATGCGGCAAATCTGTCGCATCCCTTTTTTGAATGCGGGCAAAGATTTTCCATGAGCAGCGATACACTTAGCGTACAAGAACAGTTAGATGCAGTTCAAAGCGATGACGGCATTGTTCGCGCTGCTGATGGAACACCTTTGAAGGCACGGTTGGCCAAGGCGCTGCGTAGAGAGAAGCAGCGCTCATTTTTGCTGATCGCGCCCTTGTTGTTTTTCATTGTTATTAGCTTTCTCATTCCAATTGGCGACATGTTGCTTCGCTCAGTGGAAAACCAGATTGTTCAAAACACTTTGCCAAGTGTTGTGCAGGAGCTTGATCGATGGGACCCAAGCTCTGGTGAACTGCCAGACGAGCAAACCTTCGAGGCACTTGCAGAAGATCTAAAAGTTGCTGTTGCCGCGCGCGTTCATACGCGCCTGGGTGGACGTCTAAACTATGAAATGTCAGGCATGTCTGGCCTTTTCAGAAAGACTGGTCGCGCCGTTAGAAAAATGGAAGAGGGGCCCTATCAGGCCCAATTCATTGAGGCGGACGAAGACTGGGGCAAAGTAGAAGTCTGGCAGGTTATCAACAAATTCAAAGCTCCCTACACACCGGGCTACTTCCTAACGGCTGTGGATGCTGAAAGCACCTCTGACGGTGTGCAAATGAAGCCGGAAAACGAACGGATTTACATCAAGTTGTTCGCAAGGACGCTGTGGATGTCTCTTGCTATTACGTTAATGTGTGTTCTGCTTGGATACCCGGTGGCATACTTGCTAGCCCACCTCAAGGTACGAACTGCCAATCTGTTGATGATATTGGTGCTGTTACCATTCTGGACATCGCTATTGGTTCGGACGTCGGCTTGGAAGGTGCTATTGCAGGGGCAGGGAGTTATCAATGACGCGCTGGTTTGGATAGGCCTTGTCGATGATGCAAACCGCTTGGTTTTGATCAATAACCAGACCGGCACCATCATTGCGATGACACATATTTTGCTGCCATTTATGATTTTACCCTTGTTCTCAGTAATGAAAACCATTTCACCGACCTATGTTCGCGCTGCCAAATCAATGGGTGCAAATGATTGGACTGCGTTCTGGAAAGTTTATTTTCCACAGTCGATTCCTGGCATTGGCGCTGGTGCAATTCTCGTATTCATTCTTGCGATTGGCTACTACATCACACCGGCATTGGTTGGTGGTACCAGCGGTATCTTTATCTCGAACCGGATCGCCTATCACATTTCGACCAGCTTGAATTGGGGCTTGGCCGCTGCTTTGGGCGCAATTCTGCTCGTGCTCGTGCTGTTGCTATTTTATATTTATGACAAGATTGTCGGTATCGACAATGTGAAGTTGGGTTAGGGGAAATATTATGGCTGCACTTCCTCCTTATTCATCGAAGGCACAAATTGGTTGGTACTACGGGTTCCGTACAATTTGCGCCCTAATCTTCTTTTTCCTGATCTTTCCGATTTTGATTATCATTCCATTGTCGTTCAATGCTCAGGACTTTTTTACATTTACGCCAGAGATGCTGCGTCTGGACCCAGCGGGATATTCGCTCAAACACTATGATGATTTTTTCACAAGTGATGCTTGGCAATCATCGCTTCGCAATTCGCTGACGATCGCGCCGCTTGCGACGATACTCGCAACCGTGCTGGGTACATTGGCGGCCATCGGTTTAAGTCAAAGCCATGTACCGTATAAGTCGGCCATCATGGCCATATTGATCTCACCAATGATTGTGCCGCTGATCATTTCGGC
>JBCDFK010000175.1:0-5503 GCA_039178065.1 Pseudomonadota bacterium
AACTAAAATTACGTCTAAGCGGCTTTGCGAACTTCGTCGGAAAGAAGCGCATTTCGAAGCACTGATACATCAATCGGCTTCTGCATGGCATAGGGGGCATCCAAGCCTAAACTAATTGCCTTCAGACGTGTTTGCTCCAATATCTCTGGATCCTGACCGCTAATGATCAGAATTTTCCCGTTATATTGCGCATTTGCCAGCAGCACCAACAGATCATTGGCATCTAGGTTGGGCATGCAAATGTCGATCGATAGAATGTTGGGCGATAAAGCGCTTGCCAGATTCAACACGCCACGTGAGTCTGATGTTGCAAATGCTTCATAGCGACATCTTTCAGCAATTCTAACAATGAGCTCGGCTGATGAGACATCGTCATCGATGGCCAACAGCCGAGGTTGTTTTGCACCCATCATGCTGCGCTCCGAACACCTGCTTCTACTTGTGCGGAAGCGTCTACGCGTGTTTTTACAAGATCAGGATACTGATCGCAGAGCATGAGGTATTCTTTCTCGCCGCTGCGCATTGCTTTAAGCATTAGTACAACTAGTTCGTCGACATCAGAGAAAGAATGATCAGACATTACCTGAACCCGGAAGCGAGCGCCCCCTTGCGGCACAGCTGGATATTCGACCAGGTTGGCAATAGCGCCGAGATTGCAAAGATCGCGAGAAGCGATGCGCGCAAGCCCTTCGGCACCCACACGAACTGGAACAATCGCTGATGGGTCGCCCAAAGTTTCAAGGCCGACTTTCGTCATTTCTGAACGCATATAGAGAATATTGTCCATCAATTTGCGGCGACGGGCCATACCATCTGCACTGTCAATAATGTTCAGTGCCGTCAAAACAGTGGCTGCTTGCACCGGCGATAATGCATTTGAGAATGTTTGCGTTGCCGAATAATATTTCAGATATTCTGCCGCTGCTTTATCCTTCACAGAGATAAAGCCGCCATTTGATGCAAATGATTTTGAAAAACTACCGATAATGATATCGACATCCTGTATCACATTCTGCAGACCCATATGGCCGCGGCCATCATCGCCCATCGATCCAAAATCATGTGCGCAATCCACCAACAGAGTTGCATTGTATTCGTTACAGAGTAGGCGCATCGCTGCGATGTCCGGTGTGTCCGAATGCATTGAGAACAAGCTTTCAGTCACCAAGAGGATTCCGTTTTCAGTATCCGTTGCGCGAATTTTTTGCAGGCGGCGTTCCATGGCACGCAAATTCAAATGGCCGTGGAAGTGAATGTTGCGGGTCGACGCGCGTGCGCCTTCTTGCAAACAAGAATGGGCAAGAACGTCGAGTACAACATGATCATCTGGACGAACGAAGCCCTGAATTGCTGCATAACCAGCTGACCAGCCTGTTGGATACAAAACAGTTTCGCGGCCATACATGTATTCAGAAATACGCTTTTCCAAGAGAAGGGAATGTCGAGTGTTTCCAAGAAGTGCCGCTGAGCCAGCGCTATGAACGCCGTACTCTTTTACGGCTTCAATTGCTGCGGCTTTAACGTCGGGATGGGAAGAAAGACTCAGATAGTCTTGTGATGCAAAGTTTACACCTTTGATTTTGGTGCCATCATCGTTTTTTGCTTCGCAATGCGTTTTGGGGGCAGTAGCCGTTGACTTAGCATAGGGCCACAAATCGGAATTGCGGCGAACCTCTTGCCATTCGAAAAAACCGTCTGTGCGGTGAAGCATATCTAATCCGGTTTTAGCGCGGAAGTCGCGCAGACTGCCCTTAAGTGCTTCGCTTGTAATGTTCTTTTTTGCCATTGGTATTGTCCCTCGTAACGCCCCGATTTTAATTTCGGCTCGTCGAGAACGTAACAAGGAGGTCTAAAAACCAAGCTAAAAAGCGCGGTAAACTGTCATCAAAATTCTTAGTTGCAATTGGTTGTGTTGCGTGAGGGATGCATTAACCAATCCGATTAATTTGCAACAATACATGAGTATTTCAACTCACGATTAACTCCATTGCGCTAAGTTCGCTCGGAATGGCGGGATGAAATGAGTCTACTAAGAAAATTACAAGAGTTCATGGACGGTTTGGCGGGCTTGGATCAAGTCAGCGCCTTGCACCGCCGTAAAATTGCGGCTGGGCAGCTACAGGGTCTCATTCAAATGGCACCGCTTGCTGCCTTTGGCGCCATTTTGGCCATGGCTCTTACACTTAGCCTGTTGTGGTCAACTGATGCACGCAACGCGACGCTCGCGGTATCCACTGCGATCCTGTTCCTGCAATTACTATCTTTGCGCTCGTTTTACAGATCTCGAAACGTATTGAAGCGCGTGGAGAGCAATCCGCGGATTATTAGGGCTGTTGTTGTTAATGCGGCCATCTACGGCTTTCTATGGGGCATTTTAAGCATCATGGTGTTGCGCTATGTTTCGCCAGATGGCTTGTTTGTGTCGGGTCTATTGCTGGCAAGCATATTGATGACAACCGTTTACTGTTTCCGGACGGTCCTGCATGCATCGATCGCCTTTATAGCCATAAGTGGTATTCTGCTCACATTTGCATTTACGAGCAAACCTGAATTCATAGGTCTCTTGCCATCAATTGCTTTGCTCGGATTATACTTCACAGTTGTTCCGTATATTGCATTTCTACAAACACGTGATTTCATCAGCCACTTTCGAGGCGAGCTTAAAAGCCAGGATGACGCGGAACTTAGCGATGCATTATTGCGGCAGTTCGAAGAGACGGGCCATGAATGGTTTTGGGCCGCTGATAGCGAAGGAAATTTAGAACGCGCATCGGATGATCTCAGATCGGTGTTGGGCCATGCAAATTCTAGGTTCCTTGACCCAAATCGCGCTACATGTATGGCGTTGTGCGATATTCGAGAAACAAATGCGTTGGCTGCTGCTCTTCAATCTCAGAGTGATTTTCAGGATGTGAAAGTTCCAATTATTTTGGATGGCGAACAGCATTGGATTGCGTTTTCCGGTCGCGTTAGCAAAAGAGATGATGGTGAATTTTCAGGTTATATTGGAGTATGCGCCGACGTAACAAAGGAAAAGCAAGCTGAAGAAAAAATCGTTGAATTGGCGATGATGGACGGCTTGACCAATCTACATAACCGAACAAGTTTTTATGAAGAAATGGACACGATTGTGCGCCGTCTCGAGCGTTACGGCACGCCATTTTCTTTGATGTTCCTGGATCTTGATAAGTTTAAACTGGTCAACGACTCTTATGGGCACCATGTGGGCGATGGCCTTCTTAAGGAAGCCGCTGCGCGTATATTGAAGGTGTTGAGAGGCAATGATGTCGTTGGCCGATTAGGTGGCGATGAGTTTGCTATCATCGTTGAAGAGACAAGCGATCCGGTATTCATTGCAAAGCTTGCTTCTCGGATCATTCAAGAAGTTTCACTGCCTTACGAGGTTGAAGGCGAGACGCTATATATTGGTGTTAGTGTCGGTGTTGCTCTTGCACCTGTTCACGGCACACAGCGAGAGCAATTGCTTCGCAATGCGGATCTTGCGCTCTATCGCGCCAAAGATGATGGGCGCGGCGTATTCCGATATTTTGAAGCTCAGATGGATTTTGAGCAACGCGAACGTCGGATGCTCGAGCAGGAAATGCGACAAGCCCTGACCGATGATGAATTTGAAATGAAGTTCCAGCCTATGATCAGCACCAAAACCGGGCGTGTTGTTTGTATGGAAGCATTGATCCGCTGGAATCATGAAATTCGCGGGCTATTACCGCCGGATGAGTTTATTTCGATTGCTGAGCAATCCAATTTGATTGTGGATGTGGGGCGTTGGTCATTGATGTCCGCCTGCAGAACAGCAACCTCATGGCCTGAAGATGTTGGGGTTGCCGTCAATGTTTCTGCACTTCATTTCATGCGATCTGATGTGATTGGTGACATTGCCGATGTTCTCAAGACTACCGGTCTGGCACCATCGCGACTTGAAATTGAGATCACCGAGAGCATCTTGATTGATCACAATGATGAGACAGTCACTAAATTGCGCGGACTTAAAGACCTCGGCATTACCATTGCGATGGACGACTTTGGTACTGGCTATTCCAGCTTGGGATATCTTACGCGATTCCGCTTTGATCGCCTGAAAATAGACAAATCCTTCCTAAAGGACATGGATAAGAACGATGATCGCAAAGCGATTATCTATGCGATTTCTACTTTGGGTGAGAATTTAGGCATTGCGATTACTGTCGAAGGCGTGGAAACAATTGAGCATGTCGAGTTTTTGAAGACTATTTACTGCGACCAAGCCCAAGGTTTTTATTATTCTCGTCCTATCTCGGCTGACCAAGTTGCAGGATTTGTGCTGAAAACATTCTCAGAATCAGTGGCCGAAAAACCCTTAAAGCCTTCATTGGTCAGCAATATCGGTTAAATTTGCGCGGTTTTTTCGCAATTACTGAAGATTACCCCTGGTAAAGTGACGTTACTTAACGGTTTGGAAACTATAATCGTTCAGCATAACGCCAATTGTAATATTTGGAATTGAATCGATGCGTATTTTGAAACTGGCAACACTGTCTATTCTTCTCATGGCAGGTTCCGCAAATGCTGCCGATCCTGAGATCATCACTGCACCGAGTAGCACCAAGTTTGATCAGCGTTGGTCTTGGACAGGATTTTCAGCTGGACTTGAAGCGGGTTATTCTTGGTCCAATGATGAAATCGTTGTTGGCGCGCCTGCAGCTTGTGTATTCGGTCCTGATTGTACCGCTGAAGGTAGCGGCGGGATCTACGGTGGCTTTGTTGGTTACAATCATCAGTTTGATTCCATCGTAGGCGGGGTAGAAATTGGCTACACCAAAATTGGTACCGATTTCGATGATGCTTCTGGCGTGAGTATTGCTGATGCTTGGACGATCAAAGGACGCATCGGTTACGCAATGGATCGTTACCATGTTTATGGCCTTGTAGGTGCATCATATGTGACAACGGAATCGCCAATCGCGGTATTGGCTGATAGCGATTGGGGAATTGTCTACGGTGTCGGTCTGGACGTTGGTATTACGGAGAATATTTTTGCCGGCATCCAATACACCCATCATTCGTTTGATGATTTTGCCAATTTAGGTATCGATGCTGAAATGGACAATGTTATGGTTCGTATCGGCTACAATTTCTAGCTTTCGCTATCCATAACAAAAGACTTGAACCCGCGTTCATTTTAGCCGCGGGTTTTTTGCTTTATACAATTGATCAAATCCGAACTAGACCACACTAACCGTCAGGGTGTGAAGGCTGGCGATATTAACGACCATTACATCACCCCTAACTATCGGGCCGACGCCGGCAGGTGTGCCTGACATGATCACGTCGCCGCCCGCAAGTTCGAAATATTCAGATAAATAGCTGATCATTTCAGGAACCTTCCAGATCATTTGGTTTAGGTCGCCTTCTTGCTTTGTCTCGCCATTGACCAAGAGCTCAACGCGACCGTGGTTTGGATGCCCCACCTCGGTGACGGTTTGCAGTGGCCCGATTGGCCCGG
>JBCDFK010000176.1:0-5503 GCA_039178065.1 Pseudomonadota bacterium
GTGATAGCGGTGGCCGCCAAATACTTGGCTTAACCAACAGAGCCAATGGTTCGGGGAGGGGGCTTATTAATTTCAGTAAATGCTATTTGCTATTTGTTTGTAGGCAAATCAGGTCTTGCTCGAGCGGCAATGGTTGATCTTAAGGGTTTGAATAATGCTATTTGCAAGGCAGTTGTAACGTTCAGTCAGACTCAAGACGCTGCGCTATAGATCTTACAAAATGCCGCAAAAACACCAACACGAATCCACCAATTAGTCCAAGAAGCGAAAAAGCCATGACCACAGTCCACTTTGAACGATTTGCGCTTTGTATAATGGGTTGATCCAACGTAATTACTTGTGCGCCATCTTCAGCCAAAGCGGTTCGCAAGCGAGTCGCAGCGAGAATGTGCCTAGTGATTGTTTCGCTAGCGGCCAACGCTTTCGGCATTTGCTTTTGTAAAATGTCAAATTCTCGTTCGACGCCCGACTTAATAGATTGGTTGGCCGTTTCTCTGAGCTGTTCAAGCTCTGCAACATATGAATTGCTAGTCGAAACGTCCGATATCGTTCTCGTAAAAGCTTGGTCTTTTCCAATCGACCATCCAGTTTTGTTTTGCGACTGCAACATCGCAATGGTTTCTGCTTGTAGGCAACTCTTGTTGTTCCCGCAAAAGTTAAGCGCTTCAATCGAATATAAGTCAATTTCGAACGGTACCTTCAGCGTGTATTTGCTGGGTAAGTTTTCCAAGTACAAAAAGGATGCCAAAAGTCCGGCAACCGATGTAAAGATGATGATCCACTTTCCTTGCCAAACGATCCTGAAAACGTCCAATAGGTCAATATAATCTTGCTCAACATGATTTGATTGCACTGCTAAACTCCTCAATGAACGCAGTTAGTACTAAAAGTGTTAGAGACACGATTGCAAGGTTTAGATGCGCGACTTCGAGTGCATTGCCCATGTATTTGCGGTTGGCTTCTAAGCGTATGTTCCTCACACTTGCTGGTCAAGATAGTGGGATTAGAGGGATGGGGATGACACGCAGAGCCGAAGAATGACTTAAATCGCATAAGATAGATTATGGAACATATTTTGGTGGGCTGTGAGGGGCTTAAAGCAACAAACTACGGATACCTTCATCCGAGAATTCGTACTGTTTAGAAAGTCATGCCACTTGCAGGTGTGCCGTCGACGATATCCGCTCGCTGTCTTACCGTTGTCATGATGACGATAGTTTACTTGGCTAACACCAACGCCGATCCGAGCCCGCCAGCACCGGCTATGGTGGCCAATCCAAGTTTGAATTCAGAACGTGCGATCAGTTCGTGGTACAATCTGACTGCATTGATTGTTCCAGAGGCGCCAATTGGATGGCCACGAGCTAATGCACCGCCACTCAAATTGGTTTTCGATGCGTCCATGTCGCACAGCTTCATGCATGCAAAGGCCTGAGACGCGAACGCCTCCATAACTTCAACGACATCAATTTGAACTATGTTCAAAGAGAGTTCATTGAGTGCTTTTTTGACTGCAGAGACTGGCGCGAGTCCTGGCATTGCAGGATCGCTGCCAACGCTAAATCCGCCCAGAATTTGAATTGCAGTTGATCGAAAATTTGGATGAGCGGCAAGAAATTTATCCGATACAATTGCGCAAGCAGCAGCCGCATCAGCTTCGACAGCGGTTGTGGATGCTGTGATGCCAAATTTTTCATCGCCGGCCAGCACTGGCAATTTGGCTTGCACGCGGCGGTTTAGATTTCGAGTAAAGCTGTCTCTCTTCAAGCTTGATATTTCAAGACATTCTTCAGCCAAGATGTTTGAGGCAGCCAATGCTTTTGCATGACTTTTTCGTGCATAAAGTTCCTGATCAATGCGTGTTATTGAAAGTTCTTTTGCTAATTCAGCAGCTGCATCGAGCATGTCTGGATCCTTATCCGGCCATGGCGAAAATGGTGGCCTTTTGTATTCGACATCGGGTTTACCGTCGGCGGATTTACTCAATCGGCGAGGTGCTGTAGAGAAAGATTCCATTCCTCCTGCCAAAATAAAATCATGATCGCCCGAGCGAATTAAACTGCTTGCCACAATCAGAGAATCTAACCCACCGCAACATTGTGTATCGATCGTCATTGAAGGTACGACCTCTGGGATTTGCGCGGCTAGCGCGCTGAGCCTTGTCGGGTTTCCACCGGCGTATAACGCATTGCTAAACACACAATGTTCAACAAATTCCGCTGGTAGATCGAGCTTTTTGAGCAATCCCTCAATGGTGAGCTGGCCAAGCGTTGTTGCGTTCAGCGCGGCGTAGTCTCCCCTCGCCGGTGCAACCGGAGTACGTAGCGCTCCAATGATATAAGCTGCATTGTTCACGGTAGTTCATCCAAAGCTGAGCTTAACACTTTTTCGTTGAGTCGACGAAAATCAGTTTTTCCGGACGCGGTTTTGGGCCATTCATCGCATACATAAAATCTGTGCGGAATGGTGTAGGAGGCGATATCTTTCTTCAATTTCTTGACTAGTGATTTTCTGGACAGCGTGCCATCGGCCTCCACAATAGCCACTATGCGATTTTCTCGTGTCGGGTCTGGTAGCCCAATGACCGCTGCATGAGTGACGCCGGCGATGCTCAACAGCGCTGCCTCGATTGCTTCTGGAACAATGTTCCGGCCGCTTAACTGAAACATTCGATCTATACGACCGATTAAGTGGAGTGCACCCTCCTCGCCCAGAAAGCCTATATCTCCAACCGAAATCCACTCTTCAGCCGGCGTGAATTTGTGGTCAACAATATAGCCATTAAATGCCAAAGGACTTCGCACTTTTACCAACCCAACCGCTGTGGCGTCCTCATTCGATTTGTCAGAATGTTGAATAACCACTTCGATACCAGCTAGCGGGGTTCCGACAGAAGTTGGAACTTCAAGCGCTCCTACATTTCGCGCTGACACATAACTCAATTCAGACGTGCCATAGAACTCAACGATATCTGCGTTTGGGAATTTTTGCCGAATTGTTGTTATGTGACTTTGTGGAAGTTTTGCGCCTGTGGAGAGCATCCTCCATGTAGACTCATTTGGCTTTGGAGCGGTCCTCGCTAGTGCAACAAACTGAGTTGGTACGCCAAAAATTATCGCATTTGAGGCCGCACGGATTTGTTTTGCAATTTTATTGGCATCGAATTTTCGAAACAACCTAACTTTTGCGTTAGCATAAAGGCCTCTAACGGCCGCATAAATTCCAAGTGAATGGGAGAAGCTGCCGAGTACGACAATCTCACTTTCGGGGCTAATTTTTGCAAAATCTTGATCTGCTTCAAAACTTGCTATCCACGACTCCTCAGAACGCACACACCCTTTTGGTGCACCTGTGGTGCCCGAGGTAAAACATGTGAACATGGTGTCTGTTTGTGAGCAATTACCAAATCTGGATGGCGTTTGTCCGTTGTGCACCGAGATATATGGCTCCACCAATTCAGTTTCTTTTTCACTAATGCTTAAATCGGCGCCTATGCTCTCGATCGTGCTATTAAGGCTCGTCAACGGCCAACTTTTATCTAGATATGCGGTATTTTTAGCAACCGAAAGCGATGCAATGAAGCATGCTAATGCGGTTGGCGACGTTTCTAGATTGATTGCAATACATCTGTTATTTTTGAATGAGCGAAGCTCCCTTTCAAATTCATTGATTTGCTTGAGAAATACGCGGGCCGAGATCGTTTGCTGTTCATAGAAAACAATACTTTCGTCTTTGCGGTTAGCGAGGTTCCTTTTGATCTTTGCAGCTATTTGTGACATTCGACGTTTTCTCGATCAGCGCAACAGGAGCGAAGATAAATATTCGGCATTTGCTATTTGATCGCAGGTTTCTGACCATTGGCATTCAGAGCAAGCCCGTCTCGTTGAACCTTGCTGGAAAGAAGCACGATACTTTCCATTGAATAGCCGTGATGGTGTGATTTTCGACCCAACTACAATGTTTTCTCCAAGATGCGAAGAAACGTCTTCCAATGCTAGTTCATCTCGGCGCGTGATCCGCGCTTCCCGACAGTGACTATTCTCGCAACCCGCGATCGGTGCGCAGATTTCGTCGGGCCCTGAGACAATTATGATAGTTTCGTTGTGTTTGATTCTTTCAATGATCCTTTTGAAACCGCTTTCGAACTCCCTGGAATAACCTCGTCCGGCAAACGTCAAAGAGCACAACAAATGATGACCACGCAGTTTGATCATGGGTGAAACTCCACGAAATCCTCTAAGGCTTTTCTTCGTCTGGGAAGTGCATTGATTGGATCGGTTTTGTCTTCATAGCCCAAAGCAACGCCACAAATTATCAGACTATCCGAAGACAGTTTTAAAGTGCGCCGGATGATGTCGCCATAGCTGGAGAAGCTTGCTTGTGTACAACAAGCCAAACCGGCATCGGAGATTGCGAGTGTAAGCATATTAAGGAACAGCCCAATATCGATCCAGCTGCCCTGAGCAAGCTTGCGGTCCATAGTGATAAGCAATCCAACCGGCGCACCATAAAACTCAAAATTTCTCAACTTCTGTTGCCGTTTACGTGCTGTATCGCGCGGACCAATGCTTAGGGAGGAATACAGATCCAGCCCGCTTTGCTTGATGCGCTCGTCATAGGGTTCCACAGAAGCGGTCGGATAGTATTGATAGTCCCCATCTGACCCAAAACCGTTTTTTTCTACCTCATCGGAAATTTCATGATGCAATTTTGCAATGGTCTCACTGTGAAGAACATGAACTTGCCATGGCTGCATATTGCCACCACTTGCAGTTTGGCGTGCTAGGTCCAGTATCTGAAGAATGGTCTGTTTATCCACCGGCCTGCT
The DNA here is from genome assembly GCA_039178065.1 of Pseudomonadota bacterium. Taxonomy (GTDB): domain Bacteria; phylum Pseudomonadota; class Alphaproteobacteria; order Rhizobiales; family Rhizobiaceae; genus Ahrensia. The sequence goes on from JBCDFK010000176.1 coordinate 4,829, forward strand.
GAGATACGCGCGTACTGATCGACGCTCCCTGACGAGTGTGTTTAGACCTTTTGATGTCTCCATTTGGGAACTCATGCTAGTTCATAGCGTCATTTTTTGGATTGGAAAGGTGGGAAGTATCAATTGATCTCGCTGCAATGGCCTGAGAAACTTCGTCCGCTGACTTTAGAGTACGAACGATTGTTGGGGTGATCAAAGCACGCCAATTGCCGCTATGTCCCCTCGCCCGCTGCGCCTCGCGAACCTCTTCAAAAATCTGTCGAACCATGGGAATAAATCTAAAGCACAAGGAAAATGCCAGGCTTATCGCTTCGGACGCTTTGGGGGAGATAAATCTGCCAAGGCCTGTTTCTACCGACGATATCAAATCACTTGTTTTCGTGGTGAGCGTTAGCAGTGAAGCAGCTAGAATCATGACGACAAATCGCAAAACCCCGAATGCAGCAGTCTCTAACGAGTTTAGGTAAACTTGCAGGATGAAGATCATGAAGAGCAATAAGAGTGCTGGTTTCAATGCACTCTTCATGTGCTCCAGTGGAATTTTGGCCACAATGAAAAGTAAGGATACGGCGCAGGCCGATGCGCCTAAAACAATCCAGTTTTCCCAAACAAAAAGCGATGTACACGACACAAATAGCAGCAGCACTTTATGCAGTGGCGGCGTTGTATGAACAA
>JBCDFK010000177.1:0-5500 GCA_039178065.1 Pseudomonadota bacterium
CGGACATACCGCCATTTTTATGACGGCTATCCAAATAGCTGCGGAACAATGAATATTGCTCTGATGTTGGTTCACCCTGATTTTCAGTGCCGATGAGGTCATAGTTGAGCTTCATCAATCGACGCATGTTCTTCGTTGGCTGAAACTCGTCCGCTAAAATTCTGACTGAAACACACGCACGGCAAGTCTCACAAGCAGGGCGGTAGGCAATGTTTTGGCTGCGGCGAAACCCACCTTGGGTCAAGAGGTCGTTTAACTCCGGCGCTTTTTCACCCACCAAGTGAGTGAAAACTTTTCGTTCCATCTGGCCATCAAGATAAGGACAGGGCGAAGGTGACGTCAAAAAAAACTGAGGTGTTTTAGTGCTGTGTTGAGTCATTCTTACCCGCAAATCATCATGCGAATAGAATTGAGCAGAATAGTTTAAACGTCAAGAACAACTGGGATCCGTTATTTTTAGGGTTAAACGTTGCTGCGGACAACAACGGTACCCATTGCTAGATCGTGAAGTGTGCGTTTGTGCTCAAGAAACAACGGCGCCAGCAATAGTGGGGCAAATATAACTGTCGTTGCCCAAAACAGAACCGCATGCACCAGTGCAGTCATCCAATCAATTGATTGTCCGTCATAGCGGGCAAGTTTGATGCCCATCATTTGCATGCCCCATGTGGCTTGTCTCGGCCCACTCATGGTCCAGGAAACATACGACAAAGCCACCAGCGGCACCAATATAGCGTAGAGCAGCCAGCCTGCACCGAGTGTGATAAAGCCAATAAAGAATATGATTACAGCTGAAATAGCGACGAGAACGCCGACCATCAGATAGTCAATTAAAAATGCCAGGATGCGCTTCGTGCGCACACCATCAAAATAGCGCCAATCGGTGTAGAATGTGCTCATGCCTTCGTCGTTCAGTGTTTGACTGTCTGTGTTCATCCAAAATGCTCCTTGAACTTCAGATGGCGATACATCACCGAAAATTCAAGACTGTGAGGCATTCAGCGCGCGCGCAACGCGCGGTGCGAAGTAGGTCAATATACCATCACATCCAGCGCGCTTAAACGCCAATAAGCTCTCAAGCATTACACGCTCGCCATCAATCCAGCCATTGGCTGCGGCGGCTTCTATCATCGAATATTCGCCAGATACCTGATAGGCAAATGTAGGCATTTGAAACGCATCTTTTAAACGGCGGCAAATGTCGAGATAGGGCAGGCCGGGTTTGACCATCACCATATCCGCGCCTTCCAAAATGTCTTGCTCGGTTTCGCGCAACGCTTCGTCACTATTGGCAGGGTCAATATAATAGGTTTTTTTATCGCCCTTTAGCAGTCCAGATGTGCCAATTGCTTCTCGATACGGGCCGTAATACGCCGATGCATATTTGGTGGCGTAAGACATAATCGCAACATCTTCGAAGTCAGCGCTATCAAGTGAATCGCGAATCGCGCCGATCCGGCCGTCCATCATATCTGATGGGGCAATAATATCAGAGCCTGCGGCTGCCTGCAGCGCCGCGGCGCGCGCTAAAATATCAACGGTTTCATCGTTGACGATTATGCCATTGCGCAACACCCCATCATGTCCGTGGCTGGTGAATGGATCGAGCGCGACATCTGTCATCACGCCAATGCTGGGGACAGCTTTCTTGATCGCGATGGTGGCGCGATTGATAATGTTGTCCTCATCTAAAATATGCGATCCGGTCACATCTTTTTTCTCAAATGCCACATTTGCGAATGGCGCGATGAGCGCAATTCCAAGGTTAGCAGCTTCTTTTGCCGCTTCCACAGCCATATCGACGCTCAACCGTTCAACACCAGGCATGGCTTCAATCGGCTGTTTTTGATTATCTCCGTCCACGAGAAAAATCGGCCAAATCAAATCATCGACGGAAAGCTTGTTTTCTTGAACCAGGCGGCGCGTCCAATCCGCTTTGCGCATACGTCGTAAGCGTCTGCCGTTGGTAATTTCGTCAATACTGCGCATAAATTTACATCCGCTCGTTTAAAGGCTGGGAACGGATTATCATGCGGTTTTGCAAATCGCCACCACTGCTTTAGCAATCGGTGCTATTGTCCTGTGACACAATTAATGAGAAATGGGGTCTATGCTCGAAGAACTGCAAATGCGCGATAGACCGCCAACCACGTTAGCCACTTTGTATTGTTGGTTTTTACGCGCTCTGGCAGCTATTTGCCTCGTTTCAGCACTGATTTACTGGGCGCAGCTTCTTGGCATAACGGATGATGGTCAATGGCGCTTTGATACAGTTGCGCCGCGTTGGCGTATTGTTTCAACCGTTCTTGCCATCATTTTGCCTGCCGCCGGACTTGGACTTTGGCTTACACAAGCCTGGGGCGTTGTGCTGTGGCTAATTGCAATCTCAATCGAAATTGCAGTTTTTGGAATTTGGTCAGATCGCTATATGGAGCGGTCAACCTTGGTAACTGTCCATGCCATATCCATTGGAGTTTTCTTGGTAATTGCCATTTCGCTTTTCTTTCAGAAGCGAAAAGCCGATCAAGCCCGGTTATAGCTCAGAGTAAGTTCTCATTAACGACGATACACATTGGGACAGGTGTAAGAGCCTGTTAACGCTGGCTTTTAATTCGAATTTTATACGTCTTCGATAGATTGATCTCACAAGCCGAGAAACATCGGCAGTATACAGTGAGGCGACAATGTTAAACGAAACTAATCTTGTTGGTGCGTCAGCATCAGCAACCGGCCCAGAGTCGGTACGCAAATTATATCTCGAGTCTTTGCAGCTGGTAGAGCGTCTGCACCACCGCTTGCAAGATGTCGTAAAAGACGAATTCGATCGTCAAAGCCGCAACGATATCAACGCAGTCCAAGCGCTTTTATTGTTCAACATCGGTGATGGTGAGATGACAGCTGGTGAGCTTCGCTCCCGCGGTTACTATTTGGGCTCAAATGTTTCTTACAATATCAAAAAGCTTGTAGAACTGGGCTTTATCAACCATGAACGCTCGCGTTCGGACCGCCGTTCAGTGCGCATCAGCCTGACAGAAAGTGGTCGTGAGGTGGCTGATGTGGTTTCAGCGCTATACGATCGTCATGTCGCTTCTATAGAATCAGTTGGTGGCATCAACACCGAGGAATTCACAGCGATCAACCGCACTATGCAGCGCCTTGATCGTTTCTGGAACGACACAATTATGTACCGTCTCTAAGAAATTAGACGCCAGGAATCAAAATGCGCCGTGGTCTTCAACCCACGGCGCATTTATTTTTGCGGTAATTTTAAATCTATTCTGCGGCCTGGTTGCCCGCATCCATCTGTCTCTTTCGGCCAAATGGGATGAGCATTGGAACGGCTTTTATATAGTTTCCATAGGAAAGCCGTGTGCGAAGCATGTGCTGTTCGGTTAATGGAATTGAGACAAAACGCATAATAACGGTCAATAGTATTGGGCCAACAAATGCGATCCATGCGCCTGACATTGCAAATGCGGCGGTAGATAGCCCCCACCATACAGTCAATTCGCCGAAATAGTTGGGATGCCGCGATTTTCCCCAAAGACCACCGGTAAACAAGGCGCTACCCGTTTCGGAATGGCCAACACCGCGTTTGCCTTTTTCCAATTGATAATCGGCGATCCATTCGAAAAGGAAACCGGTGACAAAAATCATCATTCCAGCGATAAACAGGCCTGTATTGACGGTAGCCAATGCACCGAATGCAACATGAAGCGGCGCTGCAATCATCCACAACAAGAATGCCTGAAGCAAAAACACTGTAAAGAAGCTTATCCACCAGAAGTTCGGACCGCCGCTTTCCCGCATCTCGAGATAGCGCCCGTCTTCGGTTTCCGAATATCGATGCCGACCAATTAGATACAAGGCAAGCCTTGCGGCCCAGATGCTCACCGCGCCCAGCAAAACCCATTCAAAAATTGAACCGGAACCGTGAATGACGAAATGAACAGCGGCTATTATCGCAAACCCTGGGCCCCAATAATAGTCGATGACGCCTGCGTCTCGAATCATGACATTGATTAGCCATATTCCAGTGAAACACAAACATGTGATTATAAGCGTTATAGTTAGGGCGACGTCCATGTTGGCTTTGCCTTAGGTTTATAGTAAAAAATAGTTAAACAACTTGTGTTTAGTAAGGTTGACTAGGGGCGTAACCCAACCACGATGGATTGGGTGTTGATTGGATATGACTACGCAGGATTGATATGAACGGATTTATTAAAAGCGACCGCCGATCTATTCTAAAAACGGCAGGTGCATTAGGCGCAGCAGCATTGGTCTCCGGAAAAGCGTCAGCGCAACAGTCGCTAGGCGATATTCTGCGCTCTCCGCAGCGCGGCAATTGGGATGATCAATTTGACGCAACGAGTTCCCGCAAAGCGCAGGGTGATACACGCCTGCCAATTCTAAGCCCGCAAACTGCGGCCTATGCTGAAGCTGGGATCAATGACTACAGGTACATTGTGGGGCGGGGCGGCTGGCCTCGCATTAACGCAACTCAACGACTAAAAGTTGGCGTTACAGACAATTCGGTACGCGATTTGCGCCGCCGCCTTCAAATTTCCGGTGATATGAATCAAAATACCGGCAATAGTACGACCTTTGATAGTTTCCTCGATGCGGGCCTCAAGCGCTTCCAGACACGTCACGGTATGGTAGCTGACGGCGTCATGGGCAATTATACGCTTGCAGCGCTGAATGTAGATGCAGGCACGCGCCTTAATCAGTTGGAGACCAACCTTGTGCGTTTGCGCGCTATGTCCGGTTTCTTGGGCGAGCGTTATGTAATGGTCAACATTCCGGGCACCGAGTTAGAAGCCGTTAAAAATGGCCGTGTTGAGCGTCGCCACAAGACAATTGTTGGCCGCACCGACCGCGAGACGCCGGTTCTCTCATCAAAGATCCATGAAGTGATCCTCAATCCATATTGGACATCACCCAAGTCGATCATTGAAAAAGACATCATTCCTTTGATGCGCAAAGATCCGACTTATCTAACGCGTAACAAAATTCGCTTGTTTGATAGCGATGGCCAAGAAGTGCCGCCAGAGTTGGTCGATTGGTCGACCAACGAAGCGGTCAATCTGCGGTTCCGTCAGGACCCGGGCAAAATTAATGCCATGTCATCGACCAAGATCAATTTCCACAATGAGCATGCGGTTTATATGCATGACACACCGCAGCAGAGCTTGTTTGGTAAATTCCTGAGATTTGAATCATCCGGCTGCGTGCGTATTCAAGATATTCGCGAGCTGACGACTTGGTTGTTGTCGGCAGATGCGGGCATCACACGTACCCAAATTGAAGAAATTATTGCTTCTCGTGAGAGTACACCAATTCAGCTGAACGTGCCGGTTCCTGTGTATTTTGTATACATTAGCGCTTGGTCCACGGGCGATGGAGTCGTTGACATACGCGATGTAATATAAAATCGCGATGGCGTTGGCCAACACAAAACGGCAACGACCACGCTTTATTTTTACCACAGAATGAA
>JBCDFK010000178.1:0-5496 GCA_039178065.1 Pseudomonadota bacterium
ATTGCTTGAAGAGGATGAGCGGTTAAAGTTTTTTCGCGCGCTATACAAGCAATTTGCAGCAGAACGCAGCGTTGTTGAGAGTGCCGCAAAAAACTATCTCGATGATCCTTCGTTGCAAAATCTAGGCGCTTTATCCCACTCCGTTGAGCCACCGCGGCGCAAGCTAATCATTCGCCTAAACCAAGCACCCAACGCAACACTTCTGCTTATCAACATGCGCGCAGACCTGCTGGAGATGATTCCCAAATACCAAGAGCTCAAAGAAGTTGACCGTGACTTCGCAACATTGTTCGCCTCATGGTTTAACGGTGGATTTTTACAATTGCGCAGCCTGGATTGGAGTAGCCCAGCAGAAATGCTCGAAAAACTGATGCGTTATGAAGCCGTTCACGGCATGGCAGGTTGGAGCGACTTGCGTGAGCGAATCGCGCCTCAAGACCGACTGATCTACGGTTTCTTCCACCCGCGTCTCGGCAATGAGCCGCTTATTTTCATTGAAGTGGCATTGATGAAAGATATGCCATCCGATATCGGCAGTATTCTTGAACCTGGCGCACCACCGCTAGATCCAGCGACGGTACGCACAGCCGTTTTCTACTCAATCTCCAACTGCCAGAAGGTCCTGCGTGGCATTCCACTTGGCAGTTTCTTGATCAAACAAGTCGTTGAAGATCTGAAAAAATCATACCCGGACCTTAAAGACTTCGTCACTCTTTCACCGGTCCCAGGATTTGCTTCTTGGCTAAAAGATCTTGCGGCGGACGACATTGAAACTGAACGCAACTTCAAACTAGCTGAGAAAACCAAGGACGAGCTGACAAGAATAATCGATGGAAATTGGATATCGGATGAAGCGGCGAGCGAAACACTGAAGATTGCAATCACCGGCGCTGCCGCGTACTATCTGAGCGTAGAAAAGGATAATCGAAACAAGCCCATCGATCCGGTTGCAAAATTCCACCTAGGCAATGGTGCCCGGCTGGAACGTATAAATTGGCCTGCCGACCTATCGGAAAACGGGTTGAAGTCATCATTAGGCTTGATGGTGAATTACTCCTATCGTCTCCATGAGATCGAGAAAAACCATGAACTATTCGTGCGGACAGGAGAAGTGAAAGTATCTTCAGAAGTATCCGCATTAGCAAAATCATTTGATAAAGCGGCAAATCAACCCAATATCGTCGATAGATCACTGGTTTAAATTAGAAACAACACTAAGATACTGAAACACTATAATTATAATAGTCTGTGGGACGGAGATGGCGGCAAGCAACGAAAGTTTGAAAATTTTGCAGGGAGGCATAGCTGACCCAGCTCAGTCAAATGATACGGTAGGACCCGAATCCATGACCAGCCGAGCCTACTCTAGGCTACGGCAAGATATAATTTCAGGCACGCTCAAGCCCGGCCAGAAGCTTAAAATCGAAGAACTGCGCGTGCAATATGATGTCGGCACAAGTCCCATTCGCGAAGCGCTAAGCCTGCTGACATCCGACCAGTTTGTAGAGCGACTTGATCAACGCGGGTTCAAGGTTGCGAGCGTGAGCGTCCAAGAATTTGATGAACTACTCAAAACACGCTGCTGGCTGGAAGAAATGGCTTTGCGGGAATCCATTGCCGGCGGTTCGAGCAGTTGGGAAGAACGTGTTGTACTAGCCAATTATCGATTGTCGCGCATTCCCCGCTCTGAATCATCAGCAGAGTTTGTTTCAAACAGTGAATGGGAAATCGCACACAAGCAATTTCACATGACACTAATTTCTGAATGCGGATCATCAATGCTGCTCAAATTTTGCGACCAGCTATACGATCAAAATGTGCGTTATCGCCAACTATCGGGTGAAGCTGCTTATCCCAAACGCAACGTTGCCGAAGAGCACAACGCTATTTGCGATGCAGTTCTATCGCGCGATGGAGAGCTTGCCTGCGCGTTGCTGGTTAGCCACTACAACCAAACAAGCTCATTTGTACGCGATCAGTTGACCAACTAGCGTCCCAATTGGGAAACTGTCATAGATACAAATCTAAGCCTTCGACAGTGTGAAGTCGAAATCTACGACATAGAACGTACCATCTATCTTGTTTTTGATCTCAAGATCATCCGGCAAATCTGACGGATCATTGCGCTCTTTGTATTCCATAATTAGCTTTTCACGTACGCCAAACACAGCATCTTCATCCAAGTAAGGGTCATCACTTGGGAATACCTCAGTCACAAGGCTGCGATACCCATTTGCAGTCGCAATGAAATGCAAATGCGATGGTCGCCATGGGTGTCGTCCTGTCGCGTTCAGAAGCTCACCAACAGGGCCATCATCTGGTACTGTGTAGGGAGCTGGGCGCACAGTCGAGAACAAGTAACGACCATCCGCATCGGTCACCATATGTGCGCGAAGATTGTATTCGGCTTGGCTTTCATCTTGACCAGAATAGAGACCATTATCGGCAGTTTGCCAGATTTCAAGCTCGGCACCAACAATCGGATTGCCATCAGTATCAAGTACACGCCCGCCAACAACGACAAGATCGCCTTCATTATCGCCCTTCATATCAGCACCGACTTTAACGTCGGGTGCTCCCAAAACATGAAATGGCCCAAGTACACTTGATGGTGTTCCGTCCTCCGCCGAGTTTATAATGTCGACCAGTGATGATACGCCCAGAACATCTGAGAAGAGCACGAACTCGTTGCGCTCAGCATCCGAGATCTCACCAGCTTTGAACAATAGCTCCAGTGCTTTACGCCACTCATCATGAGTAAGGCCCGTGTCTCGAACAAAACCATGCATGCGTGTTGCAAGCTCGGTCAAAAGATATTTGACGCGCTCATCCGTATCGTCCGACATATAGTCAAGAAAAGCCGTCGTAAGAGTCTCCTCGCTTACATTCCGCATAATTGGTCTCCAAGTAGTTCTAGTTCAAAATCCCAATGCTCAATTGGGGATAGGCAATCAACAAAATCAAAACCAACAGCATGATGAACGCAAACGGCAATGCGCCAATAAATACGTCCTTGAGTTTGATATCCGGATCATTGATCGTGGCTTTAATAACGAAGCAAGATATGCCCAACGGTGGTGTAAGAAGTCCGATTTCGGCGCCAATGACGGTAACAATACCAAACCAAATCACGCTCATACCCATGGTTTCCATCAAGGTGATGAAAAGCGGTACGACGATAAGAATAATCGAGGCTGTATCCAAAATGGTGCCCAGAAACAGCATAAGCACAACATAAAGGACCATCACTTCAACAAAGCCCAGATTATAAGTCGCAAGAAAGGCATTGAGCTGGTTAGGCAGCGCCGCAAAGCCAAGCATGCTTGAATACAAAGATGCCATAGCAATCAAGAATAGGATCGACGCGGTAATATGACCGGTCTCAATTGCAGTTTCCCACAACCCCCGCCACGATATGCTGCGCCGGATCAGAGCTATAATCAGCGCAGCCATAGCGCCTGCGGCGCCTGCCTCAACTGGTGTCAACCAACCATTATAGATGCCTCCAAGCACAATCGTGATCAGCGCCAATGTGGGTACTGTCTTATCAAATATCTCGAACCAGCTGAGCGGATCGTCCTCGGCCATGCCGATATCGGTTCCCAAATAGGAAGGTCGTAAACGACCGACAATAACAATCCAGGCAATATAAGCGATCGTCAAAATTATGCCTGGCACGATGCCCGCAAGAAACATATCGCCTACAGATACTTCGGCCACAAAGGAATAAATAATAAGCATCGCGCTTGGCGGAATGATCATGCCAAGTACCGACGATCCGGCAACAACGCCAACTGCAAAACGCTTAGAGTAGTTAAAGCTGCGCATTTCTGGCACCGCGATACGTGTAAAGACCGAAGCCGACGCGATGGAGGAACCAGTTACAGCAGCAAAAACGGCGTTAGCGCCAACAGTGGCAATACCTATTCCCCCGGTAACCGCGCGAAATGCGCGGTTCATTACAATATATATGTCCCGCCCCAATCCGGCTTTGGACACAAGCAATCCCATTACCGTGAAAAGCGGTATCGTCGCAAAGGAATAAGACGTGACCCCCTTCTCCGCAGCCACCTTCAAGAAGTTGAGCGCGATGATCGGATTTTCACGCATGATCCATATGGATACGAACGAGACAACGCCGAGCGCTATGGGAATATAGACACCCATGTATACCATCACCACAATGGCAACGACGGAAAAGGCACCAATTTCGACGGGTGTCATGTTGCTTTTTCTCCATCATCGGTAAGTGCTGGCTTGTGGTTGCCCATAAACACTTTGAAAAAGAAAATGATTGAGCAAAGCGTGACACTGAATGCGATCACAAATTTCACCGGAAACCAGGGCGCAGTAAAAATACCGGGCGTGCCGTAGTATTCGCAACGCGTCCAACCTGCCTTGAGTTCAGCCAATAATCCACCTTCCACCGGTGCGCCGAACTCCGGCCCGGCAATGAACCTGCATGAACCATAGGAGTCTACAAATTCCGGCCAGTAGGCATAAGCGATGCAGGCCATAAAAATGCCCGCTATCAGATCAATACCGCGTCCAAGCAAACTTCCGAAAGCCGGAAAGCGATTTTGCATCAACACCAAGAAACCATCTGAACGCGTCAAGCGGTTCGAATGCACCACGTCGGGCAACTGCAAGAAAACAATCAAGGCAAGCGAAAATATCACTAACTCAAATACCCCACGAAGCGGCGCATTGAAGATCCCTCTGGCAATCACGTCCACGTTCATGATCGCCACGAGGATGAATATCACCACAGTACCAATTGTGTTGGCAACAAGCGCGACACTCACAAATGGCGAGTAGAACCGGCGGATAGTCTGCATCATTTTATTTTCTCCGCCGGATCAATCTTTGAGCTTACATAGAATCCGCTGACCAGTCGCGCACTGGTTCAAAACCGGCAGCTTTAAGCTTGCCAATATAAGACGCCAGCATTTCGCTCCCTTTCGATCCCTTCGCATTCAGGCTCTCAGCCCATTCCGCCGCAATGTTCGGCATGGAATCTGCCCACGCCTTGCGTGCTTCGGCAGACATTTCAACCACAGTACCACCGCCAGACTTGTACGCTTCTAGCGACTCGCCAGCGCGGTCCATGGCAACACCAGCAACATGATCACGATACTCGACGGCAACTTGCTGCAAAACGTCCTTCACCTCATCGGGCAGCTTAGCCCAAACGTCCTTGTTCACAGTAACGGTCTTAGAGTTCACCGCACCAAGGTCGGCCTTGAGCATATGCGGCGCCACTTCAGCGATTTTGAATGTCTTTGCCGCTTCAGGCCAAAGCATAGCGCAATCAACAACGCCAGTTTGTACCATGTTGTAGAAATCAGGAAGACCGCCACGAACACCAGCAGCACCTTCGATGCCCTCAAGATAACGAAGATTGTAACCCGCGCCGGCTACTTTCTTGCCTTCTAGATCAGAAACACCGCTAATCGGATCGGTACAAAAAACCTGATAAGTGTCGAGCACTACGCC
>JBCDFK010000179.1:0-5409 GCA_039178065.1 Pseudomonadota bacterium
CGCAAAACGTGCTGGATGAGTTTTTTTTGGAGTTGGACCATTCGATTCGAGAATTGGGTGTGGGTGATGCAGGTGTGCCCAAGCGTATGAAGAAATTGGGTAAGATGTTCTATGGTCGCATGGGACCATATTGGACTGCGCTGGATGAGAATGACATTGACGCACTTAGTGACGCGGTTGCACGAAATATAACACCGGGAGAAAGCGATAGCTTGAATAGCCATGCATTGGCTACCTATATGTCGATCGGTGCTAAGCATCTTGAAAAAATTACCGAAGAGCGCCTGCTGCGCGGGGATATCGACTTCCCAAATGCAGGCGATGAAGCGGGTCGACAACAATGACGAGCAGCCAAAACGAAAATGTGGGCCCATATTCACTGCCGGAAGGTGCATTGTCTTATCCGGTAGATGTGAGGCGTCTTCCTGCGAAAGGCTTGACCATTAAGCTGGAACCGGACGATGACATCCGCGCTAAACTGGCAGCACAGTGCGATGTTCTATCGATTTCCGCGTTCTTTGCTCAGCTCAACGTAATGTCTTGGCACAAGGATGGCATCAGGGTCACCGGTCCCCTAAACGCCACGCTCGTTCAGTCTTGCATAATCACGCTCGAGCCTGTTCCCGAGTCAATTTCAACACAAATCGATGCGGTCTTTGTGCCGAGCACTTCAAAATTGGCAAAACCAAAGATCAATGCTGAAACGCGGGAAGTGATTGTCGAAGCTGAGGGGGACGATGTTCCCGAGCTTTTTGAACTGCCGTTTTTGGATGTGGGTGCTGTGGCAGCGGAGTTTTTTGCGCTTGAGCTGAATCCCTATCCCAAAGCACCAGATGCCGATGAAACGGCAGCTTCTATATTGGCTGAGGACGAAGAAGCAGCTGGTGACGTAAAGGAAAACACTTTTGCATCATTGGCCAAGATACGTGACTAGCTTTGAAGCAACCAGAATTTGGTTGAGACCTCATATAAAAACGTTATTTTCATGCGAATAGCTGACAAAAGAACACGAGGCGCGCCAGCGTCGCAATAATTGGAACGAGAGCGGTTTGGTTACAATATCAGTCGACGCAATGGGTGGAGATTTTGGTCCCTCAGTCTTAGTGCCTGGCGCTGCAATATCGCTCGATCGCCATCCAGAACTCAAGTTTTTGTTTTTCGGCAAAGAAGAACAAGTCCAGCCGGAACTAGATAAATTTCCTGAACTCAAAGCAGTCAGCAAGATAGTGCATTGCGACGTTTCGGTGCGTATGGATGACAAGCCAAGCCAAGCGCTTCGCCAAGGACGATGGAAATCGTCCATGTGGAAGGCGATTGAAGCGGTCAAAACCGGTGATGCAGACGTGTGCGTTTCGGCTGGTAATACCGGCGCACTAATGGCGATGTCTCGCTTCTGTTTGCGTACGATGGCAGATATAGAGCGACCAGCAATCGCGGCAATCTGGCCAACTTTGCGTGGTGAAAGCATCGTACTTGATGTAGGCGCGACAATCGGCGCTGATGCGCAGCAATTGGTTGATTTCTCCGTGATGGGCGCGGCTATGGCGCGCGCATTGATTGAGACAAGAAAACCGTTGGTTGGGCTCCTCAATGTTGGTGTTGAGGAGATCAAGGGACAGGAAGAGGTAAAAGAGGCAGGGCGTCTTTTGCGCGATGCTGATTTGCCCGGTATCACCTATCACGGTTTTGTCGAAGGCGACGATCTGGGCAAGGGGACCGTGGATGTTGTCGTAACAGAAGGATTCTCGGGCAATATCGCACTTAAAACCGCTGAAGGCACAGCACGGCAAATTGCTGAATATTTGCGCGCTGCAATGAGCCATACATGGATGGCCAAACTGGGTTATCTGTTTGCGCGTGGCGCGTTTAACAGGCTGCGCGACAAAATGGATCCTCGCAAAGTCAACGGCGGTGTGTTTCTGGGTCTCAATGGCATTGTAATTAAAAGTCATGGCAGTGCGGATGGCGAAGGCTTCGCGGCTGCACTCGACATGGGTTACGACATGGTGCGCAATCAACTTTTGAGCAAGATTGAGCGCGATATTAAGCAATTCCACCGCAGGCAAGGCCGGGCAAGCGGCCAATCAAATGAAGATGCTGAGACCGAGGTCGCATCAACAAACAATACAAAGACAACTTAGTATGATCCGTTCAAAGATTTCAGGCGTCGGTAGTAGTTTACCCAAGCGAGTGGTTCTAAATCAGGAGCTGGAGAGCATTGTTGAAACCACTAGCGAGTGGATTGAGCAGCGTACTGGCATCAAACAGCGTTACATCGCAGATGATAGTGAAACATCAGCATCCTTGGGAGAAGCCGCCGCACGTGCCGCTTTGGCCAATGCAGGTTTGACGCCAGATGACATCGACCTGATTGTCGTCGCGACTTCGACGCCCGACAACACATTTCCAGCAACCGCCGTCAATATTCAAAACCGTTTGGGCATGAAGCATGGCGCTGCATTTGATCTTCAAGCTGTCTGCACGGGATTTGTCTATGCCGTGACAACCGCAGATCTATATATCCGTGGCGGCATGGCTAGGCGTGTGCTCGTGATAGGCGCCGAAACGTTCTCTCGTTTGCTCGACTGGGAAGATCGCACAACATGTGTGCTGTTTGGCGATGGCGCCGGCGCGGTTGTGATGGAAGCAATAGATGGTGTTGGGCTGACTTCAGATACGGGCGTATTGGCTGCTCACCTGCGCTCTGATGGCAGTCACAAGGACAAGTTGTATGTCGATGGCGGGCCATCGACCACACAATCCACCGGCCATTTGCGAATGATTGGTCGGGAAGTGTTCAAACATGCTGTCGGAATGATAACTGATGTGATCGAGGACTCTTTCAACACGGCAGGAATATCGGGCAATGACATCGATTGGTTTGTCCCTCACCAGGCAAATCGCAGGATAATCGAAGCGTCTGCAAAGAAGCTTGGAATCCCCTCTGAAAAGGTCGTAATTACCGTCAATCAACACGGAAATACCTCTGCTGCATCAGTACCGTTGGCGCTGACAGAGGCCGTCAGCGACGGACGAATAAAGAAAGGCGATCTGGTTTTGCTTGAGGCAATGGGTGGCGGATTCACCTGGGGCGCTGTCCTCATCCGCTGGTAAAAATCGATTTTCGGCATTTTGTTGCGCTGGCTTCACTTGATTTCGTTAAAAATTGTCGATAGTTTCCGGAGGCTTCTAGGTGTTTGAAGGTTTGAGGGGACGATTAATCAATGTCAGAAAATACGTTGACGCGTTCCGACTTGTCTGAAGCGATCTATAGAAAGGTCGGTTTGTCTCGCACTGAATCAGCTTTACTCGTTGAAATGGTCATAAACGAAATTTGTGATGCGATCGTTCGTGGCGAAGCTGTAAAACTATCCTCATTTGCAACTTTCCAGATCCGCTCAAAGAGCGAGCGCATTGGACGCAATCCCAAAACAGGCGAAGAAGTGCCGATTACACCACGCCGTGTTGTAACCTTTAAAGCGTCCAACGTTCTTAAGCAGCGCGTGGTTGACGGATTCCATCGTAAAGCGAAATAATCACTTTGATTCGATAGTTCATGTTTGCGGCTCATCGCACATGCAAGATCAATAGGTGAATGATGGACAAAGGCCCCGACGCATTTCGTACAATCAGTGAAGTCGCAGATGATCTTGATCTGCCGCAACATGTTTTGCGGTTTTGGGAAACGCGGTTCAATCAGATTAAGCCGCTTAAACGAGGTGGCGGACGGCGCTATTATCGTCCAACCGATGTCGACTTGCTAAAGGGAATTCGTCACCTCTTGTACGAAGAGGGATACACCATAAAGGGCGTTCAGAAGATATTACGTCAAAACGGTGTTCAGTTTGCCATTGCTATTGGCGGTGGAGACATGAGCGCGCTTGAGGAAATGTCTAAACGCACATCAGCTGCCGCGAAAAAGAAAACTGACGAAGCCGCTGCGGGAGCTGTTGCAAAGTCTCAAGAAAGCGCTGCAGTTGCACCGCCAGAGGCTGATATGTTGGTTGGCGAAGCCAAACCGAAAGGCAAAGGGTTGTTTGGCTTAGGCAAGGGTGGATCTGATTCCGGTGATAAAGCGGGCGATGATATTTCTAAGGACAATCGGACCCTGCTGCAGGAAGCATTGTTTGATCTGTTAGAGTGCAAGAGATTGCTGGACCAAGCGCGCTAGGCGCTTTCATTGTTGGTATTATCTGACCGCATGTCGCGCTTTAAAGCGGTCAAATTCAGACCGAGTAGGGCTCTTGCCCGTGAAAACTTCGATATAATCAGGCATTCTTGAAATTCGCTCATCCCACTCTTCTGTGATCTGCATGGAGATGTAACCAATCTGCGTGTATAAAACTGTCATGCTACGCGCCTCTGCTTGCGCATCGCTATAGCCGAACCGTTTGAACATTTGACCGACAGCTTCACTGCGCTGGTGGTCTGCAGCATCTAAGCGTACCTGCAGCTTCGGATCGTTGCGAGCCCAGTTGCGAATTGCCAAATCCAATTTCGAGTCAAACAGATCGGCATCGATCCAACAGTCAAACAAGTTAAACATTGCCTCGGTAATGCTCTCGGCATAGCCATTGGTCTGCTTAATTAAGTTACCTGTGTTTTTTTCCTCCCAGCGACGCACCATGGCCTCAAGCAATGCGTCGCGATCCGCAAAGTGCCAATAAAATCCCGTACGTGTGAGGCCTAGTTTTTTGGCCAGTGGCATCACCTTTACCGCTTCGACGCCGCTCTCGGTCAGCATCTCATATGCGGCATCCAACCAAACTAACTCAGAGCCCCGCTGGCGAATGTTGTTTTCAATATTCATATCACTTAAATATACGACTTGACACATATGTCAATTTTGCTGACATTTATGTCGGATTAGTAGTTGGGAGACGGCAATGGTCGATACTGCTTCAACAAAAAGGCGCACCCGCAAACGCGGTAATCGGGAGATACGGTCATCTGCGCCCGGTCAAAACCCTCATTTGGAAGTGCCATTTATCACGCGCAACATTCCAACCTACGATCTGGTTGGTGATGAGAGCTTGGAAAAAATCGAGAACAATGCCGAACGCATATTAGCTGAAATCGGCATAGAGTTTCGAGAAGATGAAGAGACCATTGCCTTGTTTCGAGCTGCAGGTGGAGAGGTCGAAGAGCTCACCGCGGATAGGTGGAATATCAAATTTCCACCCGGTATGATCCGCGAGATACTAAAAACTGCGCCAGCCAGCTTCATCCAACACGCGCGTAATCCTGCAAAATCAGTAAAAATCGGTGGCGATGCGGTGGTCTTTGCGCCCGCCTATGGCTCGCCCTTTGTTATGGATCTAGATAAGGGCAGGCGCTACGGCACCATTGAAGATTTTCGAAACTTCATCCGCTTGGCGCAATCATCACCATGGCTTCACCACTCCGGCG
>JBCDFK010000180.1:0-5387 GCA_039178065.1 Pseudomonadota bacterium
GCGCAAAATGCACATTAAGCTGCGCGCCCGTGCGGTTGCTGCCATCCCCGGTGGCTTTGATTCAACATCTTTTCCCTCTTTTATCACCGCCAAGCGTCCCTCTAAAGACTCTGTTAGTTTGCAAAGGTATTTCGTGTCCTTCAACATCTGCGACAACATCTCAGATTTTTCGATCGATGTCGTGCCGACCAAGATCGGTTGCTTTCGACGCTGGCTTTCAATTACATCAATTACAACGGCATCGTATTTTTCTTGAACGGTACGATAAACTTCGTCATCTTCATCAATACGTTTAACCGGCAAATTAGTAGGAATTTCCGAAACGCCAAGGCCATAAATATTGCCGAACTCTTCCGCCTCTGTCGAAGCAGTACCCGTCATGCCGGATAGCTTCTCATACATTCTGAAATAGTTTTGGAAAGTGACAGATGCCAGCGTTTGGTTCTCTGGCTGAATTGTCGTGCCTTCCTTAGCCTCAAGTGCCTGGTGCAGGCCTTCCGAAAAACGCCGTCCGGGCATTTGTCGACCTGTAAACTCGTCAATGATGACAATTTCGTCACCCTTGACCATATAGTCTTTGTCCCGTTGGAAAAGCTTATGCGCTTTGAGCGCATTGTTGATGTGGTGAACAACAGAAACGTTCTCTACATCGTACAAATTATCACCCTTCAGAAGTCCGGCTTCTCGGAGCAAATTCTCTACGCGCTCGGTACCATCTTCGGTGAAAGTTGAAGATTTTTGTTTCTCGTCAATGGTATAATCTTCTTCGTTCAGCAACGGCACAAATTTGTCGATCTGAACATAAAGTTCGGACCGATCTTCCAATGGTCCAGAGATGATCAGAGGTGTACGCGCTTCATCGACAAGGATTGAATCGACCTCATCAACCACCGCAAAAAAATGATCGCGTTGCACCATCTGGCTGCGATCCATTTTCATATTGTCGCGCAGGTAATCAAACCCGAGTTCATTGTTCGTCGCATAGGTGATGTCACAATCATAAGCTGCCTTGCGCTGCTCATCATCCATACCGTGTACAATCACACCGCATGTCATGCCCAAAAATGCGAAAACCTGACCCATCCACTCAGAGTCACGCTGAGCCAAATAGTCGTTTACAGTAACAACATGAACACCTTTGCCAGCCAATGCATTTAGGTAAGATGGTAAAACCGCCACAAGCGTTTTACCTTCACCGGTACGCATTTCTGAAATCGAACCATCGTTGAGAACCATACCGCCAACTAGCTGCACGTCAAATGGGCGAAGACCAATAGCGCGTATGGAAGCCTCACGCGCGACGGCGAATGCCTCTACCAAGAGATCATCAAGTGTCTCGCCATTTTTTAAGCGTTCGCGAAATTCATCAGTCTTAGCGCGCAAGGCCTCATCTGAAAGTGCCTTTAGGTCCGCTTCAAGCGCGCCAATGGCAGCACATTTGGAGTTGAAGGTCTTCAAATATCGGTCATTTGCTGTACCGAAGACTTTAGCTGCTAAACCGCCGAGGCTGACCATTTGGGATGGTCCTTTCGTTAAGAAAGCGGCCGAAACTGACCGCCGAAATATTCCACGCGCAATACTGCCCGCAATCTTGAATGTATTGGGGCGTCAAAACTTGGGAATTCCATGCTAGACGCGCCACATTGGGACAGATAAGAGTGGCATCAATCGATGTCAACGCCGAGACATTGTGCTATTTGTTGGCACTTTCACGGCGAATTGATTAAGCAAACCCGCCAACTCTCCAAGATTGGATATATTTCTGATGACTAGGCCGAACAAGATTATGAAAACAAACACGCAGCGAACACGAAAATTTGCAGTCTTAAGCAGCATGTTTTTAGCGACTATCTGCCTGGTTAGCCCTCCTGCAGTTTCATTTGCACAAGATGAAGATAAAATCATTGGCTCAATTGGCGGGACCCCTATCTCGACATCTGATTTAGATGTGGTCGTTGGCGAATTGGGCGACCAATTGGGACAGGTTCCTCAAGAACAGAAACGAATTGCCGCTATGATGGCGCTAATCGACATCAAACTACTAGCCAAGAAGGCCGAAGAAGAGAACTTTGGTGACGATGACGCCTTCAAGAAACGCATAGAGTTTTTGCGCGAGCGCGCATTACACAATGCAATATTTGAAAAAGATGTGGTCAATGCAGTTACGGATGAACAGGTCCGCGCGCGCTATGACAAAGAAATTGCCGCCACACCTGCAGAAAATGAACTCAAAGCCAGTCACATTTTGGTTGAAACAGAAGAAGAAGCGAAAGCCATAATTGAGGCCCTTGATGGAGGCGCAGACTTTGCAGAACTAGCAAAAGAGAAATCAACTGGCCCGTCTGGACCCAATGGCGGAGATCTAGGCTACTTTACTAAAGGTCGTATGGTGCCGGAATTTGAGACAGCCGTATTTGCACTAGATGTCGGCAGTTACACTAAGGAACCGGTAAAAACTCAATTCGGCTACCACGTGATCATGTCAGACGATCTTCGTCCGATCCAACCGCCGGCATTCGAGCAAGTTGAAGAGCAAATTCGCTCGGTTGTCCTACGCGAACAATACTTCAATTTGCTGCAATCACTGCGTAAAGAAGCGGACATTCAGATCGATGATCCCGACTTTCAAGAAGCCTATGAAGCCGCAATTTCAGGTGCCGCTGCACAGCAATAAGCCAGTCAGGAAGCATGACAATGGACGATTCGGCATCGGTCTCACCATTAGCGCCTAAACAGCAACCGGAAATGCCAATTGTAGCTGGTGTCCGGTTGTCGGCGGGCGAGGTTGGGATAAAATACAAAGACCGAGCCGACGTTATGGTCATGGTGTTCGAACCGCCCGCATCTGTTGCCGGCGTTTTCACACAATCAAAATGCGCTTCTGCACCGGTAGACCTGTGTCGCGCCCACATTCCCACAGGCAAAGCTAGTATTCTTGTTGTCAACTCTGGCAATGCAAATGCGTTCACCGGCAAGAAGGGCGAGAGCTCAACTGCACAAACAGCGAAAAACGCTGCAGCTGTCGTCAATTGCCCAATCGATCAGGTTTATTTGTCTTCAACCGGTGTCATTGGTGAGCCTCTGGATGCCTCAAAATTTGAAGGTCATATTGAAAAGCTTGTGAGTTTGGCAAAACCTGACCAATGGCCTCAAGCCGCTCACGCCATAACAACGACTGACACTTTTTCTAAATTGGCGACCAAAACCGCTAATATCGATGGAAAAGACTACGCAATCAATGGAATTGCCAAGGGCGCTGGGATGATTGCGCCTGATATGGCAACCATGCTCTCTTACATTGTTACCGACGCGCCCGTTTCCGCGTCAGTACTACAATCCTTGCTCAATAAAACCGTAAAGACCACGTTTAATGCAATCACCGTTGATGGTGATACGTCTACCTCAGACACTTTGCTAGCCTTCGCTACTGGCCCCGCGACGCATAGCGATGCATCAGATCCAGCTTTGCAAGATTTTTGCCAGGCGTTCGGCGACATTATGCATGAGCTATCCATGCTTATCATTCGTGATGGCGAGGGCATAAGAAAAATCATGCGAATAGAAGTTGAAGGTGCCACATCGGCCGAAGCGGCAAGAATTATTGCCATGTCGATAGCCAACTCGCCCCTCGTAAAGACCGCACTTGCCGGTGAAGATGCCAATTGGGGACGAATCGTGATGGCTGTAGGCAAAGCTGGCCAAGAAGCCGATCGTGATCGCTTGAAAATTCGTTTTGGTGATATTGTCGTTGCGGAACAAGGCGAGCGCGTCGAAAACTACAGCGAGGCTGATTGCGCCGCCTACATGAAGCTTGATGAAATTGTCATTGGTGTTGATCTTGGCATCGGGCAGTCCAGTTTTACTGCATGGGGCTGTGATTTGACCAAAGAATATGTCGCGATCAATGGCGATTATAGGAGCTGACTTTGCCGCAACTTGCCCTCGTAAGACGTCTTGAAGCTGTAGGATTTCGCGCATGGCCTGCTGCGTCTGTGCACTATGACGGTAGTTGGGCCATCAGACTCACAGCCAGCCATCCATCACGCCGCCTCAATTCCGTCAATCCGCTGGATCCTGCCGACCATCGCGACATTGAACCTCGCATTTCGCGCATGCAGCACAGGTTTGAGTCCTACAGCCGCCCTTTAGTGTTCCGGTTATCACCCTTGGCACCAAAGCAACTTGAAGCGTATTTTGACGCCCATGGTTGGCAAAGCACAGCAGAAACCAACGTCATGATGTCATCGCTTGATGAAATGGACCTTGATAGCGGTATTGATCAGCTGCCGGGCAAAGATATCGGCCGGTTTGTCAATTCATCCATTGCAATACGAATGGAAGACCCTGAGCACAAACCAGGCCTTACCGAAGTCCTGGAATCTATCCGCCCGCCTAGCGGCCTGTTTACGATAGAAGATGAGAAAGGGCCTGTTGCATGTGCACTTTGCGTACATGATAACGATCTAGCAGGATTGTTTGACATTGGTGTGCGACCTGACGTTCAAGGTCGTGGCCATGGGCGTTCTATTGTGCGTACAGCTCTTAGATGGGCAAAACACCAGGGCGCAAAATCGGGTTGGCTTCAGGTCGAAAAATCCAACTT
The DNA here is from genome assembly GCA_039178065.1 of Pseudomonadota bacterium. Lineage (GTDB taxonomy): Bacteria > Pseudomonadota > Alphaproteobacteria > Rhizobiales > Rhizobiaceae > Ahrensia. The sequence goes on from JBCDFK010000180.1 coordinate 4,604, forward strand.
GAGCGCTAATGAACTCTATTCACGCCTTGGTTTTGAGACCATTTATTCTTACACTTATCGCGTCAAAAAAGACTGATTAAATGGCTGAAATACTCATCGTAGTAGCCTGCGCATTGGTCGATCCAGACAATCGTATTTTACTAGCACAGCGGCCTGAAGGTAAATCAATGGCGGGATTGTGGGAGTTCCCCGGCGGCAAGATTGAACCCGGCGAAACCCCTGAGCAGAGCCTTGTAAGGGAACTTCAGGAAGAGCTTGGAATCACGACACAACCGGCATGTCTTGCACCGTTGACCTTTGCGAGCCACGCCTATGAGAAGTTTCATCTTCTGATGCCACTTTTTATCTGTCGCAAGTTCGATGGGATTCCAATGCCTCGAGAAGGGCAAAACTTGAAATGGGTAAGAGCAAGCGACTTACGCAATTATCCAATGCCTGCGGCTGACGAACCCCTAATTCCGGTCTTGCAAGACTTGTTATAGCCACGGCATCGCGTTGTTAATCAATCATTTATTATAAAATGCCATTCTTAGCGCCATGGAATATCTGCAATCTACGCAGATTGGGAAATTCGGGGTAGTTGTATGAGTGACGAATTAGAGTGGGCTAAGATTAGAAAACCAAAGCCATCAAGCGTTTCGGAAGCCGGCAGTGGCGTGATGAGAATTGCATTGCTTTTTGGCGGATTGGCAATCGCTATGGGCCTGTTTGTTGCGCCGCTTCTTGATCGAGGCTCAGACGATCGACTATTTGCGAATTTCGGTGTCGACCCCATCACAACAGC